>JAJZZH010000036.1 GCA_021797675.1 Bacillota bacterium
TCCTATCCAACTGCCACCCCGACCGAACCCTCCAACGTATCGTTCCGCGAACCAGCACAACGGACGGAATTATCACACAAATACTAAACGGGGAAGTCTGAGGCCTGATAAATAGCGACTTGGCGACGTTCGCGGAGCGACATTTTGTAACACCAGTACAAGGTCCTTGGGTGAGGCTTTCTCTGACGGGCGACGGGTCACCCCGACGACGGTTTCCTGGCGGACCTGCCCCGTTTTCCCCGATCGTCGTTGTACGTTCGAGGACAAAGCCTTGCTGGGAACATCGAGGTAGGCGTTCAGGGCCGTACTGGCTCGCCAGGACCGATGGGCGATGCGCCCGTGCCCTTTCTCCAGCGTTTCGGCCGGAGCGAAAAACGCGTCGGGGGACAACGCCCGGAGGTCCGCTTCGAGGGTGGTGGGCGGATTCCCCTTGGCAATCACGAGGTAATCCGCGTGCTTGCCCCCCACGAGCTAGGTGGCCAGGTCCGGTGGGGTGTGCATAGCATCGCCCGTGACGAGGGCGCCCTGCAGATCGAGGGAGTCGAGGAGGGGATAGGCGGCGGGAATTTCGTTGGATTTCTCGTCGACTTCCGTCTGAGCGAGGACGCGGGTGGTGCCATAGACGACCGCGGAGACCAGATGGCGCGCTTTCGCCGTCTCGCTGCGCGAGCCGCGCACGGTTTTTCCATCGAAGGCCACCGCATCGGGCACGCCCTGCTCGCGCATCCATTCGGTCAAAATCCGATCCAAGGCCTCGACATCACTACGCTGCAGGGCCCGCCGAATCGCGGCTTCGCTCGGCGGGACATAGCGGCCCTTCCACCGAGCCGCCTGGAGCGTGGCCAGTTGGTCTTGGGTTAAGGTCGCGGCCCACTCGCCAATGGCTAACAAACTGGTGCAGCCGGCGGCGATGGCGGCTAAGGCGATGGTGAGGATGGTGATGTACGCGTGGCGCACGCCGCGCGGCTTGCGGACGTCCGGCAGAACCGCTAAGCGGGCCATGAGGCTCCGGGGATGGTGTACTAAAGATTCCGTCGACAAGGTGATCGTCCCCCGTTGGGCAATCAAAGCGGGCGCGTCCCACACGGCGGTGAGCCACGCCCGCGCCTGCGGCACCAACGGCCGCACCGCAACGTGTTTGGCCTGACCATGCCACACATAGGTTCCCTGGTGGCGCCCAAAGCCGAGGGTCAGGCCCACGGTTTGCCAATTGGCCGCGCGATAGACCGTCCCGCGGAAGCGGGACGGGTCAATAAAGGTTTCGGCCAATATCACGGGATGGCCGTGGATAGCCTGCCAGTCGCGAGCCAAGCGCCGCAGCGCCAAGCCGAGGACGCGGGATCCCAAATTGGGGACATGCGCGTCGGGCAGGATAAGAAACCGCGCATTGTTGGCCACAAACCGCAAGCGCCGCCGGCGTTGCTCCGGCGTCCAGCCAATCCAAGCGTCCCGAGCGCGGCACCGATAGGCGGCAGCCGTCCATCCGAGTAACGCGACCCACTGGCCGTTCCACTCCGCGACTTGATACAGGCGCTCCCCGACAAAACCGGGAAACCCTAAATAATGATGGCGTGCCATCAACTCCTGCCAGCGCGCGACTTCGTCGCGCGCCACCAGGCGGACGGTGATCTCCCGTATAGGAACCGATATCATGGAAGGTTCTGGTTTCATAATCCAATGATATACCTGTGAAAAGAGGCTGTCCACCATTTATTAATATCCATCAACCATCCGGGTTGCCAGAACTTTGCCGTAGCCCTGACGGCGTCCCCCACCGCCGTCCCTGCCTCTGGTACGGGCGCTTGGCCCTGGGGTCGATCGTCGCCTACCACCAGGCCTGGATCCGTGAGGGTGAAACAATCGCAGCCTAAGCGCCGCGGCGAAAGGAGGTGAGGCCTCGCCAGGGATCATACAGATTGGCAGGATCTGGCAATCCACAGATCCTCAGTAGAGTATACTCTCATCGCGGAGACTCCGGTAGCCGAGGACACCCAACCCGAGTTTGCCAATATCTCCCGATTGCAACATTTGACCCCACTTATTTTATGAAATGGCTCCTAGCCCTGGGGGCCACCGTCGCGACCGTACGATTGTATTTGCGCAAGTATGCCCAGGGCGGCCTCGACGCCCTGAATCGCATCAATCTCAGCCTCCGACAACCCCGTCACTTCCGCTATCTCCGCCGGCATGAGGCCTTTGCTGAGCATCTTGGTTGCGATCTCAATCGCCTTGAGTTGTGCGCCTTCGTCCCGTCCCTCCTTATGGCCACTTATGGCCTTCGTCCCATCCCTCCCGACGGCCTTCATCCCGTCCCTTTTCTTCAGCGCTGGCAATTGCGGACGCATAATCATGCAACGCCTTCTCCCGAGCTTCATAGAGCAGTCGTGTCTGTTCATCGTGACTCAGAAATTCGAGGGTAGTCAACGCTTTTTCCATCATGGGATCTCCCTTTACCAATGGATCCGGTGCTGAATCTTGGGCGGTTCCAGAAAATGGATGGCGAGATGGTCGGTGAGCACCTGTCCCGCCGCATTTCTGAGGTGAAACACATTATGGTATGGTCATTCGCAATCTCTGCGAAGGATATCCCGGCCGCGCGGCATGTGGTCCGCTACACGGGGGAGCAGCGCTCCAACGTCGGTTGGCCCTTCGCCGCGCCACCACGTTATTGCAGGCGTTGTCGAATCGCGTCAATCTCGGCCTCCGACAACCCCGTCACTTCCGCAATCTCCGCCGGCATGATGCCTTTGCTGAGCATCTTGGTTGCGATCTCAATCGCCTTGAGTTGTTCGCCTTCGTCCCGTCCCTCCTTATGGCCTTCGTCCCGTCCCTCCCGACGGCCTTCATCCCGTCCCTCCTTATGGCCTTCGTCCCATCCTTCCCGACGGCCTTCATCCCGTCCCTTTTCTTCAGCGTTGGCAATTGCGGACGCATAATCATGCAACGCCTTCTCCCGAGCTTCATAGAGCAGTCGTGTCTGTTCATCGTGACTCAGAAATTCGAGGGTAGTCAACGCTTTTTCCATCATGGGATCCCCCTTTACCAATGTTTCCAGTTGTGCCGACGTTCTTAAGCTCAGAAACAGGAGCCACCGGAGGAGTCGGGACGTCGTAGCCAAGATCCGTTGCTGAATCTTGGGCAGTTCCAGAAAATGGATGGCGAGATGGTCGGTGAGCACCAGTCCCGCCGCATTCCTGACGTGAAACACATTATGGTATTGGTCATTCGCAATCTCTGCGAAGGCGAGTACATTGATGGCAATCGCCGGATGCAAGGTGTTATACGTGTCGCCCCCATGCAGTTCGCTTTCGTAGAGTCTGGCCCAATAGTACAGGCTACGCACGCGCATATCTCCGTAGTTCCGAATTTGGACTTCAATATTGACGAGCGTGCGTGCCTCGGTCCGCGCACGAATGTCGAGCACGGACATCTTGTCGGTCAGCGCATCCTTGTCAATGAAGGGATTCAGCAGCTGCACCGATTCCACCAACGGGTCGCCCGAATCCTCAAAGATGCCATTGAGGAACGCGATTAAGACATCGCTATTCTGCTCGTCCCCGAAAATCCGCTTAAAGAGAAAATCCACCAGCGGACTCAAGAGCTCCTCTGACATTTTCACACCTCCTAAGGACCTGGTGCAAAACTCGGAAAAATCGCCTTTCGGGGATCGCAGCCACACAGGTTGCAGGATTCTAGATCTGGCATTTTGGGACTTATGCATCAGCCTCTTGACTAAGATGGTTACTCTTATTTTACCCGAGATGAACCGATCTGTCTTTAGACGTAGACATATAGAAGGGTGCCAGTCGATGCGCGCACAGTGTCGCAATTCGTGCGGCTATCATTTGCTGCCACGCTCCAACGTCGGGAACTACCCAGGCTTCTGGCCGCTCGACTACGGCAGGTGGCCTCGATCTACAGGGCAAGGGCTCTTTGGCCGACGAGGAAGTGGAAGTGATACCGTTTCCTGGGTCGCAATCGCCGAATTCCAGGATGTCGCGGGCTCCCTCGCAAAGTGGCAGTAGCCCAGTGATTGGCCGGGAACAGACGAATCCACCCAGAGCTTCCTCTTCAGGATCCGAGGCGCCGGTATCGCCGTGCGCAATGGGCCTCTCAGCCGAGGCGGAACCACGGACGCCTCCGCCCTGCCGGGGACGGGGATTTGCTCGTACAGCCCTCGGCTAGGCCTGGACTGGACTTTGTGGCGCGGATACCGGCAATTGCAACTTTGTTGGTGGACTCACCTGGCCCCAGGGCGGAAAGTTCGGTCTTGCCGTGATTCCGGTCGTATTTTGCGACGGGCTGTTGGGGTGCGCTCAATAGCGTCTCCACGAGACGGTTCCTTGCGGCTGGCGTGGTCGTCAGAGCGAGCCCTTCAGACATGATCACCTCATACGATGGTTCCTGCTAATGGGTAAGGATTACGGCTTTAGTCGTGGAGAATGGTTCAGTGACCAGTTCGTCACCACCCTTGCTGCTTTTTCGTGCCATGGTTTCTTAGGACGGATGGCATTGGTGGGGATTCTCTCCCGCTTGCGAGCCGGTAAACGTCAGCGCATCCCGTCGCCGAACACGTTGCGCGTTCTGTCGGGTCTTGGCTTTCGGTGGTTATCCCCGCGAAGTCGCCTTGAGAGCCACCAAGGATCCACGGGGCGGCCCGTCTACGGCCGCCTGGGAAGCCTCCACGGCGATGAGGCTGACGGGGTGAAAAATCCATCGCCGGCCGGCGTGAAGATACACGCCCCCCTGCCCATGACGGTGAAAGTACGCCGTCCGTGGAATCAGCACCACCTTGACTAAGCGACGGGTGACGATTTCGAGGGGCTGGGGCAGATTGGCCATCTTAGGGCGCAGCGTTCCTTCCTCCTGCCCATAAAACCAGACCCCGGGGTGTCCCCGGTAGCGGACGATGGTCCGCGTGACATATCGCACCTTCCCGACCGTCCGCCCGTGCCAAACGATGCGCTCGCCAGCATGTACGCGCGACGCCAGCGACGCAGTCACAAAACCTTTCCAGGGCAGCACCGGCGTGCGTTTGGGCTCGACCACGCCCAGGGTTTGGCCCGCCGTGACGAACGACGACGACGGTACGGTAATCCGCAATCGTCCCTGCGCCGGACTCTGGAGGGGCTGGTCCCTCTGCCTGAGGATGTCCCAGGTATCCTTGGCCGCACGGGCCGTCGCCAGGTCCTGCACGACGGATGTCCGATACACCGCCAGAACGGGACCAACCGCTAGAAAACGCCCTGCCGTATGGTACCGCGAGACCGCTGCCGCTAGCTCTGCTCGCGCATGGTCCCACGCTCGCGTGGCCTGACGCAGGTCCGTTCCTAGCGCCCACCGAAAGGTTGGAGCCTCCGAAGCCGCCCTGACCGTTTTCAGCCCCGCCCGCGCCCGAAGGACCCGGGTGTAGCGCTGTTGAACCGCATCCGCGGCGGCTAGCCAGGCCTGCCGAGCGCTCTGCAGATTAGCCTCGGCGGGGGTCCGCTGCATCGCGAGTTGACGCTTGGCGACGGTCACGGCGGCCTGGGCAGCCTTCCACGACTCGTACGCCGCTCCCAGCGACAGCTTGAAGAAAGGGGGAACCACGCTGCAAAGTGACTGCCCGTGGCCGACCATGGCCCGCTGCCCCGCATGCGGCAGCCAGTTGAGCGTTCCGTTCCAGGGAGCCCTCAGGGGAAGCGGCGGTGAACGCCGCCACCATCCCGTGGCGGCCAGGCCAACCACCATCGTCCCCTGATGCGCCCTGGCCCGGGGCACGGATACGCCGGGAGCACGCATGGGACGGACCGAAAGATAGGTGCCGAAGGCCATCATCCCCAAGCCCAGACCAGCCGCCATCAGCAAGCCGCTGCGGCGCCCCGACACCGACCTCCACGCCGTGCCCGCCACCATTATTTCGCATCCTCCCAAAAGTCGTGCAAACGATACAAGGAAGGTTGGGCAACCTGCCAAGCCACATATTTCTGGTACAGACTGTGAATCGCCGAGGTAAGATAGTTGACCAGGAAGAGCGTGCTAAGCAGCGGCGCCGTCCCCGGCGAGATTCCATGACGCAACCCAATTAACAGCAGAACCGCCAAAATGCCCAAAGCCGGCGTTTGACTGACCGCCACGCCGATGGGAATCGACCACAAGGTTTGCCGAAAGGTAACGTCGACCAACCCGTTCCAGCTGGCAAACACGGGCTCGGGCGCCTTCCCCCAGGCTTGGCGCAGCGCATTGTTCAAACGTGCCGATTTTAGCCGCACCTGATAGAGGTAGTCGCGCATGCGGCCTACGAACGGAGCGAGGCCACTTAATATCACCATCATCAGCCCGGAGAAGAACACCGCCAATGCGGGTTGCCGGTATAGCAGATAGCCCAGCGTACCCAGAGCCACGGTCAGCGTGTAGGGAAAATCCCGGGCCAAGCCCAAGATGACGTCGACCACGCTCTGCACATCCTGAAAACGGGTATAAGCGTCCCCCACGGTGAAAAAATGTGTGTTCAGCCGAGGGAACGCCGACTCCAACAGAAGGCCCCCGCGGTGGTTCAGCCGTCGCCGCAAAGACGCCGCCCACCAGGCGGTAAAGGCCGAAAGCACCAGGCTCACACCCAAAAACCCTGCCGTAATCGCCTCCAAGCGGGGCAAATCGGAGAGATAAAACGGCATAAAGATCGAAAACGCCGCGTTGGTTACGCCCAGCAACGTCGCTGGCCCGGCTAGCAGGATCAATCCACCCCAATCACGGCCGACCATCCGCCGAACCAGCGGCCGAACCGCGGGTCTGCTGCAACGGACGTCGCCCCCGCCTCGGCGCGGAATCAACACAATCGTGATGCCGTCCCAATATTGCAAGAAGGTGGACAACGGCATCCGCTGCAGTCCGTTGCCGGGGTCGCCAATCATCACCCCGGACGGGTCTACCGCCCATACCACCACGAAATGCTCCTGTTGCGGCCAAAACGCGATAAATGGCAACCCACCCGGATCCAATTGGCCAGGTTTTTGGCGTCCTAATCGAACCTGGAACAGGTCGCTGAGCCCCAGCTGAAACTGTTTAATGGTGGTGCCTTGCACGGGGTCCGTGACCAGGCGGCGCCGTACCTCGCCTAAGGAAATCGATATTCCATACCACTCCGCAATCGCCATGACGCAGGCCGGGGCGCAGTCGTTCGCCGCCAATTGAAAATGGAACGGCACCACCGCTCCACGGCCACGTGATTTCAAAGCCATCAACCTTACCGTGCTCAGGCAAACATAACCGCCGAGCACCGCCCCCTCCTTCATCGAGTTTTGGCTTGCCTATGCATGGCTTGCCGGCTTCCCGCAGATCTTGGGTTATCCTATGCCCAATCGTTGCCCTCCGGCGCCGAGCGCGAGGGGTGGCACGGGACGTTCGGAAAACCGCCTTCACCCACGACCGTCACCGCGCCGGCCATGCCCGCCGCAACCAAGGATTCACCACTGGCCGGAGGCGGTTGCCCCGTTCGGCAAAGCGGCTACAAACGCCCGTGATGCACCACCAGTGCAATGATGATTCCGATCACGAAAATACCGCCACCGGCGATCACCGACCATTGAAAGACCCGTTGCAACGGCATGCCCCACAGTCGGCCCGCCGGTAACGAACCGCGCGCCCCTTGGTACAGCAAGAAGAGACCAACCAAAATCAGCACCGTGGGGAGAAATTGCACGAGGTAATCGACGACGACGGGCAAAGTGGCAAAATAGCGACCGGCCGCCAGCCTGTCTTCGATCAAAAACAGAAAACACAGCGACCCGAGCATGATCATTCCGGCGCGATACGAGCGCGACAAGAACCGCCAACGCCAAACCGTGGCACTGGTTCCAAAAATCAACGCAAATACCAAGAGCTCTTGGCTGCTACCCATCGTGTTCCGCCCTCATGGCCATCGTCATGCTCGCTCCTTTTCGCAAACCGTGGTCAGCCACCCCCCCGCCCGCTCTAAGGCGTCGCCATCGGCCCCGACGGCCGCCGGTGACGACGCCGCTAGAGACAGCATGCTACAGGTTACTGATTAAAAGGCGGAGGACACCGCTCCCCACACCCAGCCAATGCCGCCGCCCAAGAAGGCTCCGGCAGCCCCTCCAACGGCAGCTTGCGGCACGGAAAATACGCAAGCAGAGTCCGCACACCCAGCAATGCCACCCACCACGGCTCCCGCGCCGCCGCCAATAAAGGCACCCGCCGTGCCATCTTGGTTGGCCTGACTGATCCAACTTCCTCCGCCCTGCAACGCCAACTCATCGGCGGTTAAAGGCTCCAATGCTAGACTGTCGGCGGAAATCCGCAAATTGAAATCTGCCGAACGGGTTTCTTCGTGCATATTGCTTGCTAACCTCCTCCTTCAAAATGAGCCTTCGGACGCACCGAAGGCAAGCATAGTATAAAATGCATAGAATCTACCAGTCAAGTAATATTTTATAATATTTGGGGATTGATTAACATAAACATCACCAATTGTCACCCCGCAAACGGTTGTACAGGAAGCTCCCTCGCATCACGCCGAATTAGCGTCACCCGGGCACGCTACCTGCAACGTCTGCAGCATGTTTCGGTGTGCCACGATCGCTAAACCCTCGACCCATGATGGGTTAAAACGCCTCGAACGATTCCCGATGACGCAAGCATTGGCCATCCCGGCGCGGCGCGATTTAGGAGACGCTCGCCGTGGCCGAAGCATGGCTATCCACGATGCCTGGCAACGGGCAATCGAGTCAGTTTCCGGATAACGAAAACCCCATACCTCGGTGCTGAGGCCCATCGTCCACCCATCTGGAGCATCCGCCGAACCGGACATAGCCTGGGCAGCGCTATACGCTCGGGAGGGGGGCGATCGGCCAAGAAGGCGGAGTTATACACTAACTTGCTGCTCTATGCCTAAAGGTGTGTAATATAGGTCATGGAACGCACATTAACCCGTCATGAAGTGGCTCACTTGCTTGGGGTGAACGTCAAGACGATACAACGGTGGGATCGCGAGGGCCGACTCAAGCCCGCCGGTCGGACGGCAACGGGGCGTCGCTATTACACCGAAGATCAAATTGTTGCCTCTCCGACATCAGCGGCCTGCCACGACGGGTCCTCGTAAGACCGTGGCGTATTGCCGAGTCAGTCGTCAGAGCCAGCGGCCCGATTTGAAGAACCAACGGGTCGCACGGGAACCGTTCTGTACCGCCCGCGGGCTCGCTAATGTGGAGTTTGTCGAGGAAGTCGGTGGCGGCATGAACTTTGGCCGCAAGCGGTTTTTAGCCTTGATGGATGCCGTGAATGCCGGGGAAATCGGCACGTTGATTCTGGCCCATCAAGACCGATTGCCTCGGTTTGGTGTTCGAGCGATTCTGCCACCAACACGGGTGCGAGATTTTAGTCCTCCACCAAGAGCACTGGTCGCCCGAGCAAGAGTTGGTCCAAGACCTACTCACCATTATGCAGGTCTTTTCAGCCCGGTTGTACGAATTACGGAACTATCGCAAGAGCTTAAAGGAGGCCATCCATGCCGACGTTAGCCCACAAGATCCGACGCCGGATCAGATCCGATTCTTTAAGCAAGCCGCCGGTACCGCGCGGTTGGTTTGGAACTGGGCGCTGGCCGAATGGGACTGACAATATGAGGCCGGGCAAAAACCCCAAGCCTCTACATTAAAGAAGCAGTTTAACGCTCTGAAGTACGAGCGGTTTCCGTGGCTGCGCGACGTGCACCGAGATGCTCATGCTCAGCCGTTTGCGGATTTAGCGGATGCCTGGCATCGCTTCTTTACCGGGCAGAACGAACGCCCGGCGTTTAAGAAAAAAGGGGAAACCTCCGACAGTTTCTATGTGGCGAACGATACGTTTCAGATTGTCGACCGCCGCGTGAAACTGCCCAAAATCGGCTGGGTGCGCTTGCGCGAATCGCTCCGATTCCCCGGCAAAATCTTGGGCGCCCGGATGGTTCGTGAAGCCGATCAATGGTTTTTCGCGGTGCACGTGTCCAGGCCTGATTCCATCAATTATCGGACCCGCACGGGGCATGGCGTGGATGTCGTGAAGACCTTCGCCACCCTGTCCACCAGCGACAAGATCGCGGGGCCGAAAGCCCCTCGCCGCGCTTTGCGCCGCTTCAAAAGACGTCAACGCGCCATCACCCGGACCATGCAAGCCGCCAAAGTTCAGATGGGCTTGGCTTCGCAAGATCCGCTCCCGAAAGGAACGCGGTTGCCGCGCGGCCGGAATTGGGACCAGGCCAAAAACCACGTCGCCCGGACCCATTTTCGGGTCGCGAATCTTCGCCGCGATTTCTTGCCCAAAACGTCCACGGACCTCTGTCGCAAAAACCAAGCCACCGGGAGCGAAACGTTGTCGGATGACGAATCATCGGTTGGCGCGGAGCATCACAGACCAGGGGTTTGGTCAGTTCTTTGCTTTGCTGCAATATAAAGCCGGTCGGTACGGAACGCAATGGACCGAAGCCCACCGCTGGTTTCCCAGCAGCAAACTGTGTTCGACGCCTGGTTGTGGCTATCTCAAGAACGATCTCACCTTAAAAGACCGTGTGTGGACTGGTCCATCGTGCGGAATGACGCATGATCGGGACATTAACGCGGCAATGACCCTGAAAGGGCTGGCAACCCCAACTGCCCTACCTGTAGCGACGGCTTCGGGGCAGGCAGAAATCGGGGTGCACTATTGCGCACCCCGATTTTATTACCGAGGATGGACCAGGCTCCTGGCCCCCGCGTTGGCAGCTGGGGGTCGTGTCTGGCACCGAAGAAGCCTTCGCGGACATCGAATCCTGGGGTGCGGGGCTACGGCAGCGCTGGGCCGAGGCGATCCAGGGAGCTTACGCGCGAGCCCAGATCAACACCCACTGCGGAATAATGCGGTCATCACCGACGCATTCCTCCGGCGCCGTTCGGGTAGGGAGGACCGCCAGCGCAGCCCTTCCCGTCTCCGCGTCGGGACGGAGCAGCCACCGCCACTCCTCAAAGCGCATCGAGGCCTCGGGAGTCCGATCGACATGCCTGCCGCCGGTGGCCACATCAGTCCTTGCCCGCTGCGGGATGGCGTCCCAAGACCTGGCCCGGATCTTCCGGAGACTCGGCGCTATCTTCCCTGAACTCCATCTCGGACCGTACTCCCCGTGGCTCAGGGTACGACGGATCAGCCGCCCGCAACCCGGACCGAGTGCGCCCAAGCCCAAGGGGCGGCTTTTTTCCAATGATACCAAAGTGCCCGCTTGGCCAGGGTTTCAAGACGCATCTCGGTCTCCGTTTCACGCCAAAGGCAGGGGGTTCGGTCGCAAAGGACCTCCCGCTCAACGGTGCCAAGCTGCACTGCGGAGCCGTCCCCCAGGGCATCGCCCGCCCATTCCGCCAAGAACCGAAACGCCTTGTCGTTCCAACCCGCCACTGGCACGAAGTCGTGCCAATCCGCGATGGTGGCATCCGCCCCAAAGCCCTCCGCCGTAGGAAAGGCCCCCGATTCCAGCTGCCCGCCCAGAAAACGCTCCAGCGCGCCGGCAGGGGCAGGCCGTTGGTAGAGATAGTAGCAGCGCAAAATGTCCGCGGCTCCCGCCACCCAGCGCGGTCCCTCAGCGCGGCGGCCCGATCCATACACAATTTGTGGCCAACTGCCGTCGGGATTCACGGTGCGGGTCAGGAATTCCACGATGTTTCCGGCGGCGTCCGCGTAGCGTTTTACACCCAGGAATTCCGCGGCTTTGAGCAAGGGAACGACGCAACGCGCATTATAGTAGGGAAACAGTCGGCCATCGCCTGCTGCCGCCGCCGGGGCATATTGATGCACCGCCCCGGCATACGGACCGTCGGGCACTTGATAACGGAGCACGGTGTCCAGGGCCGCCCGCGCCTTATCCACGTAGGTTTCAGAGCCCGCTAGGCGACCGTACTCCAACAGCGCCTCCGCCATGGTCGCCAGTTTGTTGGGTACCCGGCCGGTCACCGTGCGATGGTCGTTGAAACTCTGTCCGGCCTCGTCCCAATAGGCATCGATCAAGTGATCGAGATTGGCTTTGGCAACCCCAAGCGGCCATGAAAGGTCCGTGGCCACCGAGGCTGCGGCCAGAAGGCCTAAACTCGCCGCTGCCTCATGAGGCGTGCCATGGGTGCCCGGATTTCTTTCAAAGCCGGACCCGCGATAGGCGCCGTCGTGCCGCTGTTGAGATCGCACGTCCTCCATCGCCGCCCGCATCCGGGCGTTCCAGAGCGGCTGGTCTTCATGCCCATTGGCCAACAGGGCATAGCCCGCCAAGATCCCCTCGTAGCGCCAGTCGACGGCAGGCCCGGCAAACATAAGACTGTGGCGCCACCAATGCACAACCGGCCCTCCGTAGCCTCCCGGTTGGCGCATCGTTTGGAGCCATCCATCCAAACGCCGCAAGGCCTCCGTCCCCCGGGCCTTAAGCCGCGTCCAGCCGTCCACCGCCCCCGTTGATCCCCCGCTATCCATGACTGGCCGTCTTCCCGTCTCGGCGCTGGTAGATGGCTAACTGGTATTCTGCCCGTCGATCGCCATCTTGGCCAAAGTCCGCCCGCATGCCGGCCATCGTTCGGTCAACCCAGTCTGCGCGCCCGATCAGCCGGGATGCCCGAATGGCAACACCCCACCAGCGCACCTTTGGCGTATACCAACCCGCAATCGAGACGCGTCGCCAAGCGCCCGGTGCCAAGGCTCTGACCGATCCTCGGCGACGGATCCAATAGAGCCGCTCTCCGTTCACCACCGAGGCGACGGAATCCACCGCGATCACCCCCCGGAGCCCGCTCGGCTTAATCGGAGTCAGCTCGGCCCGAAGCTCCAATTCAGGCAACCATGCGCGGCCGCCGTACCACACCAGCGTCTCCAGACCTGCGTGGTACGCATCGGCGAAAATGGCGTCCAACACGTGCGCCAGTGCAAGCTCATGGGCGCCCTCCGTTTCGAGCACGGCGCCACCCCGCCCGTTGTCCATCCATTCAATTTGCATGCTGCAGGTCGCGACTACCTTTCTCCCCATTTCGGGGTCGCTCATTGACCAATCATTCGAGCTCCTCGCGGTGCTATGGATTCCCCAAAACGTGGTCGAATTCCTGCTCGTTTCCACCTCTGGAAATCTCCATCACCACCAAGACCGCATAACGCGGCCGCAAACCGCCATCCTAACGTAAAGCGCAACAAGGTGGGGAGGCGATAGGGTTGGCGATGTTCGCGGTGCTCTTCAACACGCCGGAAGCGGCTCGCCATGCACGCCAACGCCTGCGCACGGCGGGATTCGACGCCGCCACGCTGCACGTCATCGACCGCGGCATCGAGGCCGCCCGCGAATTGCCGGGAAATACCGACCTCGACGGCCGTGCGATGGGATCCACGTTGGGCACCGGCATTGAGTTGGGCGTGCTGGCCGCGATCCCGATTTTGGGACCGCTATGGGCGGCCAAGCGGCTCGGACCCCTGGCCAATCAAACCGATGCCGATTTCGATACCGCCTTTGCCGACTACGGAAAATTGTCCGAGCGGGCCGAGGGCGTACTCCGAGCCGTCACGGCGGGCAAGGCAGCACTCCTCGTGGAACATGCAGACCGGGCTCGGCTGGCTGCGGCCTTGGGCGCGGACACGGTGATTGAAGACATCACACCGGCATCCCACTAGGATGTCGCCGCCGAGCATTAATAATACGGATGGGCCACCCAGCCGTGCGGGGTGAGCCGCAGCAAGGTGTCCCGCGTCAAATTGAAGGTGTAGCGGTGCCGCCCGAGGATGACTGTTTCCCGCTGAGCCAAGACTCCCGGCTGTTTTTGGATGAGATAGGTGTGCACGTTGGTCCCCGGCGGCAAGAGATAGCGCATCGTCATCGTCCAAGTGGCCGGCGGAGCCGACGCTCGCTCGCGCACGGGCATTTTAAACATCCCTCCGAACACTTGCTTGTTTTCCGTAGCGTTATAGTAATTCGCCGGATAAAGCTGCCATCCCTGGCCACTGACCCACTGCGAACCGGCGGGCACATAGATGCGGGTCCAGGCCTGGTACGGGGCGACCGTCCAGTGATTGGCGACGGCCGGATTGACCCAATGAATCTGCACCGTCTCCTCGTACTGATTGCTGTTGTAGGGAACAATCGTCGACGTCACCGATTCTTTCAAGTAGTAGTTGTCCTTGTGGCCGCCTAGGTTTTCGTCCACGGCTTGCAAGTAATTCCCGTTGCCAGGCACCTGGGCGGGGATAATGCCGCCCCAGTCATAGCGCTGCACCAACGCCTCGGCTTGGGGATTGTTGAAATAGAAGAGCAGCAGTTTTTGGTTCAAAGCCGTGTCGACCGTCCCCGCCACCCGCAACAACTCGGCTGGTGACCCATGAAAGATTCGGTGCAACAGCACGTGGATCATCTGCTTGATAAAGGCTTTGTGCTCACCCGCGGGCAATTTCGCCTTCTCCGACAGATACTCCATCTCGTAGTTGGCGTTCTGTTGGGTGATGGTCACATTATAGGGGGCCCCCAAATGAATGGCTCCCACGTCGCCGATGAGTCGGTCGACAAACCAGGTGGTAATCAGACCCACTCCGTTGAGCGGCTTGGGAACAAATGGGATGGAATTGTAAAACGCGTAAATATTGGCGACGCTGAGCGGAACGTCGGGAGACGTGTTAGCGTCCTCGATATGCCAGTGACGCACGCCGAAGGCATAGGTAAACATCGGCGGCGCCGGCGGGCGATACGTCGTTCCCAAGTAGAGTCCGTAAATATTGTGGGTGATGATCTTCTTAATCTTGCCCTGACTGACCAGGGTATCGCCGTAGGCCGTCATAAACCCGCCGGTGGGCCGCAACTCGCCGCTGTTTTCAAATACCAGCCAATAACGCTGGGGGTTCGGAATGCCGAGCAAATTCTGCACCAAGGGCAGGTCGGCTTCCACCGTCTTCACATTCTTCGTAAGGTTCGCCGATAAATGCTGCAGGGTCGCGACTTCGTTCACCGTATTGGCCCCGAATAGGCCGAGCTCTGCGGGCCGCACGCCGACTAACGCACGATTCGCCGCCTTAAACGCGGGCGTGGCGGTAATCAGCGAACGCCGCAGCGTGGGCAAATGGGCGACGACCGCCGCCAAGATCTTGCTCGACGCACTATACCTGGCCAAGGGGGGCAAAATGATTTGCGCTGCCTTGAGTTCGTACGTCCCGGCCTTCGCCAGCCCATCCAGACTGCGGTACACGCCGCCGGCGAAGGGCACCCAGGCCCAATAATGCAGTCGGCCCATCGCTTGGTCAACGGTATCGACGTGGCGGTCAATTTGCGGCAAGGCGGCAACCAGGTTCCGCAACGGGTGCTGGTGACCGCGGACGGACTTCAAATCGGATCGGACCGCCAAGCCTGCCAAAGCGATATGCGTCAACGGCCCTACCAAAAAGTACCACAGCACCCCGGCCGACGCCAAAATCACTGGGATGCGCAACAGCTTTCCCCGCTTCATGCGGATGCGCGACGGACCCCGGGGGGGCCGTCGGCGCTCAGCGGGCGAGGGGTACGCGGCACCTGAGTCGGCCTGCGATCGCTTCGTTGCCTCTTTACGGTGAGTCCTCATGTCGCGCTTACCTCCGAAATGCATCGTCCCGGCGTGTACGCTGGGCCAAAAGTCGCTGAATAAGCTGGGGGAGTTCCCGGAAGTCTTCAATGTCCCAGTCGGGTTGGATGTGGCCGTTGGCCAGGCGATCCATGCGGTCACGACCCGTTGCCCGAGGACCACACTGGATCGCCACCACCCCCGCCCGCCGGGCCGCCACGGTGTCGTGGTCGGGCCGGTCTCCCACGTGGCAGAGCACGGGGCCCAAACGGCAAAATACCCGCGGGTCCGGCTTCGCGGTTCCGACCCGATCGGGCGTGATCACCGGAGAAAGCCAATCGAGCCATCCCAACGCCTGGAGATACGGTGCCTGATACGCGTAAAATCCGTTGGTCACCACGGCGTAGCGCACCGGCAACCGCAACAGTTGGGGCAGGGTCTCCACCACATATGGCATGACCAAGGTGCGCACCGTCCGCGGATCTGGCACCTGGGGATTGGGAAACGCCATGCCCAGCGTCTTTTCAATCAAGGCTCCCCAAGCGAACGCCCCGACCCAGTCCCCCGCCCGCCACAATGCGTCGGCAGCCTGGTCGACGGGGTTCCATAAATCTTCCACGGTCGCCCTCTGCGCTTGGGCCACCCGTTCCAGCCAGGGCCGGAGATGAAGCCGCCAGAACGGCGAACGCATCAGGGTACCGTCCAAGTCAAAGGTTACCGTATATCTCATCGCCGCCAGCTCTGAACCACTCCTCCGAAAATCCGCTTAGCCTTCGGCCCGAATCTGGGTCGGGGGCTTTACGCCTCCGTTCAGAGCCTGGCCGCCGAAACCACATCGTTAGGTAGCCAAGCCACGCGTCGACTCCACGATGCCGGTTCTCTTCTTTCATACCATAGCGGAGCCGATTTAACCAAACCAATTTCTGCATGCTCTTCATTCTAAGTGGAAATCCTGGGAGAAACAAATTCCCGCCAGAGAACGTGCCCACACGCCATCAGGCTAGCGAGCCACCGCGCCATACCCCCCTCACGGGTGACACCCGCCGAGGCTTTCCGGCGGAGCGGGCTTTCGCGGCGATTTGTGCCGATGCGCGGAATTTTGTACCATGAGCACTGTGCATGGCCGATATCGCGTGAGCATGGAGATTAGCCAGTCCATCGTGCAGTGACGGAAAAGGAGATGGTTCACCGTGTCCGAAGAGATTTCCCATCCGCCCCGATCCCACGGCTGGGCGTGGGATCGCGAACAGTTGGCTCGCCTCGATCGTCCCGACCGGGAGCGCACCATGCCCAAGGAGCCGGTACTGGCGGCGCTTGCCATCGCTTCCGGTATGCGTGTCGCCGACATCGGCGCTGGCGTCGGGTACTTCACCCTTCCCCTGGCCCATGCGGTCGGGGTGAACGGTCAGGTCTTCGCCGTCGATTCCAGCCCGGCCGCTTATGACGCAATCACGCGGCGAGCGGCGCGCTCCGCGTTGACCCAAATTCGCGGTCTCTTGTGCAGCGCAGAGCGCATCCCGATAGCGGACGCGTCCATCGACCGCATGTTGTGGCACACGGTGTATCACGACCTCGCCGACCTTCCCGGTGCGCTCCGAGAGGCCACCCGAATCCTGAAATCGGGAGGGCGGTGGGTGATCGTCGACTGGATCAAGGCCGAGACGGGCATGGGGCCGCCGCTTGATCTCCGCGTCGATCGTGACGACGCCGAAACCCAGTTGACGGAACAGCCAGGACTGCGCGTGGTGGATCGATTTGTCCCCGGTCCGGTAACCTGGGGACTGGTGATCGAAAAATCGGGACACGGCCGCTAAGAAAGGTCCAGGGGTTGCGATTTGCCGCTGGACGACCGTGAGCGGCTCGGGCTACCGCGGGCGGGGCCAGCCCGTCGCCACCCGCAGCGCTTGGCTTTCCGCTGCTCCTCGCCAGACGATCGGCTCGCGAGCGAATCCGGTCAAAGGTCGTCGAGGTGAGCCAGCACGACGTTGTGAAAAATCGGTCGCAGACGGAGCGGGGCATTGATCTCGCGCCCAAAATGAACGCGGTTGGTCAACGCTACCATCGACACGCCGTACTCGAAGTCTATCCATAACGACGTGCCGGTAAAGCCCGTGTGGCCAATGGCGCGCGGCGACATCAAGTCGCCCGCCGAGGACAGCGGAAAGGGTTTTTGATAGCCTAAGGCCCGCAGTTCCCCCGGAACCCCTGCCGTCTCCGCCCGCAAAAGCCGGTCCACGGTGGCCGCCGACAGCCAGCGGCCCCGCGGTCCAACCCCGCCGTTCAGCAACGCCTGACCAAACCGCAAGAGGTCGTCGAGGGTGCCGAAGAGTCCGGCATGGCCGGATACGCCACCCGCCGAGCGCGCGTTCTCGTCGTGCACCACCCCCAGCCAAGGTCGGCCGGTGGCCGGATCGGCCTCGGTGGCGGCAAATTCGCCGTCGTCGGGGGGTGGCAAAAATCGCATGGCGCTCAACTGCAGGGGATCCTGGACCTCGCGGACAAACACCTGATCCAGTCCCTGCCCCGCGATCCCTTCCAAGATATACCCTAAGGCGATGAAATTGAGGTCTGAATATAAGACCCGCTCCCCGGGCGCGGAGAGGCGGCGCGCCCCGCGAATCGCCGCCAAGCGCTGGTCACGGTTAGGTCCCACCGCGCCGAGGTCCAGCCAAGCCGGAAATCCACTCGTATGGGTCAGCAAATGGCGCAGGCGCAAGGTCCCAAAGCCCCCGCCGAGAAAACTGGAAACCAAATCGTCCAAGCGCACTTCACCGCGCTCCAGCAGACGAAAAAAGATGCTGGTCGTGGCCACCACTTTGGTCAAAGATGCCAGGTCGAACCGGGTGTCCACCGTCATCGGCAGCGAATCCGGCCGCACCTGCCGAAATCCCAGGGCCTCACGAAACAACACGCGAGTACCGGTCGCCGCGCCGATGACGGCTCCGGGCAGGGTTTGCTCGGCTATCGCTCGTTCAAACGGCCGCCGAACGGCGGCAATGCTGGCACGGTCCACCGTGCTCCCCCCTTTTTAATGGCCTTGCTCCGGTCGGACTTACATACGCTCGGGCACGCTGACCCCGATCACCCCCATCGCCTGGGTGATGACCACCAAGACCGCCCGAATCAATTCGATACGCGCTCGGCGGACCGCTGGCGCCTCTTCCAAGATCCGGTGCTGGCGGTAAAATCCGTGAAAATGCCCCGCAATTTCGGCGAGATAGTGCACGATCAGTTGGGGAGCACGCTGTTCGCCGGCACGCCGAAGCACAGCCGGCAACCGCGCGACGTCCCGAATCAGCGCGTGTTCAAGCGGGTTCCGGAACGCTGCGGGGTCAATGGCTTCGGGATCGTTGGCCGCCAATCCCTGATATGCTCGCAGCACGCTATGAATGCGCGCGCCGGCGTACTGCACGTAGTAGACCGGATTATCCTGGGTCTTCATCTGGGCCAGGTCCAAGTCAAAATCCATCGGCGTGTCCGCCGACCGCTCCAAGAAAAACCAGCGTGCAGGATCGACGCCCACCTCGTCGATGAGTTCGGCCAGGGTGACAAAATCTCCGCCGCGCTTCGACATGCGCACCACCTTGCCGCCCCGCAGCAAGCGCACCAACTGGATGATCTGCATTTCCAGCCGCTCGGCCGGCAGCCCGAGCGCCGTCATCATCGCCTGCATCCGACGCTTGTAGCCGTGATGGTCGGGCCCCAACAAGTCAATGATGATGTCATAGCCCCGTTCGAACTTATCGGTGTGATAGGCGGCGTCGGGCACCACGTACGTAAATTCGCCGTTCGACTTGACCACCACATAGTCTTTTTGATCGCCGAATTGCGCAGAGCGAAACCACACCGCACCATCCTCGCGATATAGCACCCCGCGTCCTTCCAATTCGGCCACCATGCGCTCCGGCGCTCCCGCTTCCCGTAGCGCCCGTTCCGAAAACCAGCGGTCAAAATGCACGCCAAAGCGTTCCAGTTCCTGTTCCTGTTGACGGCGCAGGCGATCCGCGCAAAACGCCCCCAACGCCTCGGTGCGTTCCGCGTCCAGGGCGTGCTCCGCCCAATCGGGGGTTAGAGCCCGGTACGCTTCGGCCAAGTCGCGAACGTATTCCCCGGGATAGACCCCCTCCGGCCAGGGATCGGGAAGGGGATCGCCGGCCAATTCGCGCAGCCGGATCGCCATGGCCTGTCCCAGCTTTTGTAGCTGTTGACCGGCATCATTGACGTAGAATTCCCGATCCACGGCATACCCGTTGGCCTGAAAGATTCGCGCCAAGCTGTCGCCCAAGGCGGCCGCTCGGCCGTTGACCACCACCAGGGGGCCGGTCGGATTGGCCGAGACGAACTCGATGAGCACCCGCTCGCCCCGGGCGGCACGGATCCCGTAGGTATCGGCTCGGGTCACGGCTTCGGTCAATTCCCCAGCCAGCCAATGCCTATCCAGCCAAAAATTGATGAATCCGGGGCCAGCGACCTCCATCCGTTCAATCATCGGCCCGGCGGGCCACCCGCCGACCAGTCGGCGGGCGATCACCGCCGGGCTTTGGCCCAACACCTTGGACAAGCGAAACGCAGCACTGGAGGTAAAGTCGCCGTGGCCTTCCTCGGTGGGCTCCATGACCTCAATCCACGTCTGCGGATTTTCCACCCCCATCGTGCGGGCGCTCGTCACCAGCCCCTCGCGAATGGCGCTTTGAGCGGCCTCCCAGCGCGGCTCACCCGCCATCGCCTTCACCTCCCCGGCGTGGCGCGATGTTGAGGAGTGCGTCACGCACCATTTTAGCGGCCAACAGCGCCGTGCGCTGCGAGATATCCTGCAGCGGCATCGCTTCGACCAAGTCCATGCCGACCACATTCATCCCGGATAAGAGACGTAGCGACGCAAACGCCTCGGCGGCCGGGATTCCTCCCGGCTCGGGAGTCCCGGTGCCGGGAAACGCGCCCGGGTCAATCACGTCGAGATCGATGGTGACATACAACGGACGGCCTTTCAGTTCGGGCAGCACCCGCATCAACGGCTCGCGCACGGCTTCCAGGTACCAATGCGAATGGGCACGAGCATACTCCGTCTCCTCGCGGGTGGCTGAACGAATCCCAAACTGATACAGGTTGCCAGGGCGGATAATCTCCGACACCCGCCGCAGCACCGTGGCGTGCGAATAGGGATCGCCCAAATAGGTATCGCGAAGATCGGCGTGCGCGTCCCAGTGGACCACCACCACGTCCGGATACCGTTGGATCACGCTCCGGACCAGCGGTAAGGTAATCAAATGTTCCCCGCCTACGGCCAGAAACCGCTGGCCGCGTTCCAAAATCTCCCGAGCGGTGCGGGAAATCCGGTCCAGGGCTCCGGAGGTGTCCCCGAAGGAAAATTCGAGATCGCCGATATCGGCTACCGCCAGTTCGGTCAAGTCGCGTTCCAGCACCGGCGAATAGGTTTCCAGGCCATAGGATGCCTCGCGAATCCGCGGAGGGCCAAACCGCGACCCGGGAAGAAACGACGCCGTAAAATCCATTGGCGCACCAAAATAGATCCAATCGGCGGTGGCTTCGGTGGCCGTCATGCCCAGGAAGCGGCCGGGAGCGACCAAGTCCGTCATGCCAGCAGATCCTCGACGAAGCGAGGTAATACGAAGGCCGCGGCGTGCACGGCAGGCGTCCAGTAGCGGGTCGGGGTGACCGCCCGCTTGGCGTCGATGGACCCGGGCAGCGAATGCTTCGCGCCGAGCGTAAACGACCACAGTCCGCTGGGATAGGTGGGCACGGCAGCCAGATAAAGGCGCACCACCGGAAATGCCGTGCGCATCCCCCGTACCACCGTCTGGATGACGTTTGGCTGCAAGAAGGGAGACTCGGACTGGGCCACCATGACTCCCTCGGGGCCGAGCGCCTCGGCCACCGAGCGATAAAATTCGGGCTGGAAAAGCCCTACCGCCGGACCCACGGGGTCTGTCGAGTCTACCATCACCACATCCAAATTGCGGACTTGGCGTATCCATTGGATGCCGTCGGTAAAGTGCACATGGGCCTTGCGATGGCTGAGACTCTCGCTTAAGGCCGGAAAATAGTGACGCGCGATCTCCACCACCCGCTGGTCGATCTCAATCAGATGGACGGCGTCCACGCTGGCATGCTTCAGCACCTCGCGTACGGCGCCGCCGTCGCCGCCGCCGATAATTGCCACCTGACGGGGATTCGGATGGATCGTCAAGGGAACATGGGTCAGCATCTCGTGATAGACGAATTCATCCGTCATCGTGGTTTGCACGGCGCCGTCCAAAACTAGCATCCGTCCGTAGGCCGCGGTGTCGGCGACCACCAACTCTTGATACGGCGTCTTTTCCTTCGCCAAGATCGCATCGACACGCAGCCCCAGCCGTACCGATGCCGCCTGCTGTTCCGTAAACCACACTTCCAACACGCATCGCCTCCACGATTCCCCCGACGAGGGCCCTTTTTGCCCGACGCCGCCTCCCCCACCGTGCTCGGATGTCGGCTCCGGGGTTAGTACCAGAGTGCCACGGCGGCAAAAGCGCAGCCAATCTGTTCAACCCGATGCTCGGTGGCCCGGACCAACAGCCGCTCGACGCGCCGTCCACGACTGGCGAAAGCTTGGCGCGCCATCTCGGCCACCGTCTCCTCCGCCGTGCGGCGGTCGGTGCGGCCGGAAAATTCCATGATCACGCCATATTGGTCACGTTCGCCAATGGCCACCGCGATGGCTGCCGCCAACGTTTCCCCTTCCATTTCCGAGGTAATGGTTCCATAGGCTGTCGGCACCAGTGCCCCGGGCACGATCTCCAAGTGATCGTGCTCCACCGCTCCGGGAGGCAAAATAGAACTCACCCGAATCAAGTTCACGTTGCCGATCCCCGCTTGCAAAAGGGCGTTGTCAAAGGCGTTGAGCCGTGTTGGGCCTTCGGCCGACCCCGCCAACAGGGTAAATTTTCGAGGGGTGGGTAACACCGGAATCCTCCTTAACATTGACCTTGAATCGTTACCACACGGCGAGCGGCAACGCGCATCGAAACGATTATAGCAAATTGCCCAAAAACCACATAGCAGGATGCGGAACCGGCCACCGGCGCGCTACACGTCGCATTGCCTGATGGTTGCCTGGCCGATGAGCTGTTCGGTATCCGGGTTACCAACTCCCCGCCCGAAAACCGCCACGGTCTCCATGCATGCCCTGTATTCAAGGGGGCTCCTGGAAAACGCGGTATATCTCTCTCCTGCGAGCGCACCCCTGCCGGTGACGGCTTCCTGATCGAGCCGGTCCGAATATGGCCGGGGGTCTTCTCCGTGCCCCATGCCTTGCTTTCGCACGTCGTCACGATAGCGGTCACCTGGCCGATGGGAACATCAACGCCCGAATTTCGCATCGGCAGCCCGTCGTCCTGAACCGCGAATGAAATCGGATATCGGACGCGACACTATACCATGGTTCCGAAACCCTGGAGGCGGTTGGGAGGCTACCATGCGATCACGAAAAGAACGGGCCGGCGCGGTCAAGGCCAAGACCCGGCAGGCTTTGCGAACCCGGTTGGGAACGGGGCTCACGCTAATCGGTTTCCCGGTGGTCGCGGTTGGCGTGGGCGTCTTGCTCCTGCCGACGGCCTGGGCCGGCTGGCCGCTGCCCCCGCTTCCCGCCGACACCCTGTTCTATGCCCAAGACGGTCATCTGCTAAGCGTTTTGTACGCGCGCCAAAATCGGATGCCGATTCCCTACCGAGACATCCCGCCCGTGATGTCCAATGCGTTGGTCGCCATCGAGGACGATACCTTTTGGATTGAACCCGCCATTGACCCCATGGGCATATTCCGGGCGGCCGCGGTGGACATCATGCACCGCCGCATTTTACAAGGCGGCAGCACGATTACCCAACAGTTGGCCAAGAACCTGTATCTGACCCAACAGCGCACCTTCACCCGGAAGCTGCTGGAACTGCTGATCTCGCTGAAATTGGCGACCACGTACTCCCGACGGCAAATTCTCAACCTGTACCTCAACGACGTCTACTTCGGTGAAGGCGCATGGGGCGTACAGGCGGCCAGCCTTGCCTACTTCGGCCACGGTGCCCGTCGTTTGACCCTGCCCGAATCGGCCCTATTAGCTGGATTGGTCAATGCCCCGAGCTACTTCGATCCCTACCGCCACCCTCACGCCGCACTCCTGCGCCGAAATCTCGTCCTCCAACGCATGCGGGCCCTGGGCTACATCACGCCGGCGGCCGCGCGCCAGGCCACGCAAACCGGTCTTCACCTCAGCGGTTCGTCCCGGGCCGCCGACCCAGCTCCCTATTTCGTCCAATTGGCCGCTCGCGAAATCGCGCTGCGCGCCCCCGCGGTAGCCAAGGAGCTTGCCGGCGGCGGCTATCACGTCGTCACCACGCTGAGCTGGCAGGACCAACGGGCGGCAAACGCCGCCGTCGCTGACTACCTGCCACCAACCGGGCTCGTGCGCGGCGTCCCTCAACCCGAGGCGGCCTTGGTCGCCCTCGACCCACGAAACGGCTACGTGAGGGCCTTGGTCGGCGGCGACAATTATGGGCGCACACAGTTCAACCGGGCGCTGTACGCCCGGCGGCAACCGGGGTCGACGATGAAATATTTTCTGTACACCACCGTGATTGATGACGGATATCCCACCTCCAGCACCCAGGTTTCCGCGCCAATCCGCTTTGTCGGGGCCCAGGGATCGGTCTACGCCCCCCATAACTACGGCCACGTCTATCATGGGCGCTTGACCCTCCGCCGCGCCATCGCCCTGTCCGACAACATCGTCGCCGTCAAGTGGATGCAGGTGGTGGGGCCACCGGCGATGACTCGCACGGCAACGGCGATGGGAATCACGAGTCCGCTGGCCGACAATTTGGCCACCGCCTTGGGCGCGTCCGGGGTCACTCCCATCGAAATGGCGCGCGCGGTGGCTCCCTTAGCCAACGGAGGCCAGCGCGTACGGCCAATCTCCGTCCTGCGTGTGACCGACGCCTACGGGCGTCCGGTGTTTGTGCAGCGTCCGCACCGCACGCCGGTACTGCAGCCCCAGGTGGCCTATGTAGTCTCTCAGCTTTTCCATGCTCCGTTGGACGACCCCACCGGCACCGCGCACAACTTGCGCTCCATCCTTCAGCGCCCGGCGGCTGCCAAAACCGGTACCTCCAACCGGCAGCGCGACGCGTGGCTGGTGGGCTACACCCCACAATTGACCGCTGCGGTGTGGGTTGGCAACGATAACGATGCCCCGCTCGGTCTCACCGGCGACCGCGGGGCAGGGCCCATTTGGGCCCATTTCCTGCGTTGGGCGCTGGCGGGACGGCCGCGGCGCACCTTTTCCTCACCACCCGGCCTCGTCTGGCAAAGCGTCTGCCGGACCGACGGCCTCCTACCTAATGGGTGCTGCTCGACCTACCGCGAAGTCTTTGTCGCGGGCCACGTCCCCACCGCGGTCAGTCCCAGCTGCCGCGGCGGCAACCCGGGGCCCTTGCCGGAGACCGGTCCGCCAGCGCCCATCGTCCCTCCGAGCAGTCCCTGGGACCGTTTCGTACACCGCCTGATTAAGTCCCTGTTTCCGTAGGGCGATCCCCGGCGAGCAACGCATGGCGGGCCAAGAAGGCCGCCGTTCCGTCTGCCATCCGGTCAGCCGGCAACGGCTCCGCCAGCCTGGCGGCTTCTGGCCCGAAGACGCGATCCCCCTCGCGCAGCAGGTCGGTCGCGTACGCCCGCACCACCTCGTGGTAGAGCGTTGCCCAGGGCGTCATCGAAAGAGTCCCCGAAAGAGGTGCCCGGCAGCAATTCCCACCGCAACCGCGGCGGCGGTCACCAAAACGAACTGCACGCCGCTGCGTAGCCAGTTGCCGCGGCCTATCCGCGCTTTCAACACGCCTAACGAAAACGCGGCCAGGCAGGCGAGGACGATGGCAACCATCATCGCCGTATGGGAATTGCTGAACACCACGTAGGGAACCATGGGCGGCAGCGAGCCCAAAACCACCGCCACCGCCATGATCCAAGCATTGCGCCAGGGATTGTCCATGGCATCGACCAAAATGCCGAGTTCCTCGCGCATCATGAAAGCCACCCAGCGCTTACGATCGGACGTCACGTGATCGGTCAGCTTGCGCGTGTCGTCCCGGGTGAAGCCTTGGGCGCGGTAGATCGCCTCCACTTCCTTGCGTTCCTCGTCGGGGATCGTCTCCACTTCATATTCTTCGCGGTGCAACTCCGCCAGAAAATATTCATTTTCGGCCATGGTGGACAAATAAGCGCCCAACCCCATTGACACCGTGGCGGCGGTAACCGCAGAAAGCCCGGAAATCACGATGTCGTGGGGCGTCAAACGTGCGCCAGTAACCCCCATCACGATGGCGGTCACCGAGACTAAGCCGTCGTTCACCCCGAACACCAACTCGCGAATGGATCGGGCGCTCGGGGTGTGCAGCGTCTCCGGGTGTTGCTGTTCCTGGTCCACCATGTTTAACCCCCCTATTCCGCCCTCTCCCTGCGCTCCACCGGCGGACGGCGGGATCCGTGTTCCCCCGGCGCGACCAAGACCGGCGGTGCCCACGCCAAATCCAGCCTGAGCACCTCGCCAAGGTGGCGGATCAAGCTCGGCTTCACGTCATCGGGGGTGATCGGGCGACCGAGGCAGCGCTCCATCGACGTCACGCCCTTGTCTCGGATGCCGCAAGGGACAATGCCTTGAAAGGGATCGAGATTGGTGCAGACATTGAGCGCAAGCCCGTGCTGGCTAATCCAATGGGACGCTTTGACCCCGATGGCGGCCACCTTGTCCGTACCGACCCACACTCCGGTGTGAGGAGGGCTGCGCATCCCCTGAATATTCCACTCGGCCAAGGTCCGCATCACGGCTTCTTCGAGATTCCGCAGATAGCGGTGCAGATCCCGTCCCTGATCGTTCAGATCGATGATGGGATAGGCGACGATCTGCCCGGGTCCGTGATATGTGATATCGCCACCGCGGTCGACCTCATAAAGTTCAATTCCGCGAACCTGGAGTTCCGCCGGGTCAAGCAGCAGGTTCCCTCGGGAGCCGTGGGCCGCCCGCCCAATGGTATAGACGGGAGGATGTTCGACCAACGCTACCGTATCGGGCCATTCCCGCCGCCAGACGGCTTCGGCCGCACGGCGCTGCCATGCCCACGCCTCCCCGTAGGACAGGTGGCCTAAGTCCACCAGCCAGGCTTGTTTGGTGGCCATCTGCAACCGCGGCGCGCGTCGCCGCTCCCTCCTTCTTTCGTTCTTCCAAAAGACGCTATGCGTGTTGCGCGGGTTGGGGCACCTGCGAGGCGGCGTGATAGGAACTGCGCACTAAGGGTCCCGACTCCGCATGCAAAAACCCCAGGTCCAAGGCTTCCTGCCGAATCGAACGAAACTCTTCCGGCTCGTAATACCGCACCACCGGCAGATGGTTGAGATCCGGGCGAAGATATTGCCCCACGGTCAGCACGTCAACCTCATGCGCTCGCAGGTCCACCAACACCTGATGAATTTCCTCCCGGGTCTCCCCCAGCCCCACCATAATCCCCGACTTGGTCACCATGCCCGGGTCCTGTGCTTTGACCCGGGCGAGCAGTTCCAGCGTCCTGGGGTAGCGTGCCTTGGGCCGTACCCGAGGATACAATCTCGGCACCGTTTCCGTATTGTGATTGTAAATCTCCGGACGCGCCCGCACAATGGCCGCCAGGGCCTCCCAGTTCCCCAACAGGTCGGGAGTCAGGACTTCAATTCCGCAGCCGGGAACCTCCTCCCGGATGGCGTCGATGGTGGCGGCAAAGATTTCGGCTCCCCCGTCCTTCAGGTCGTCGCGGGTTACCGAGGTAATAACCACGTGGTGCAGCCCCATGCGCTTAACGCTGGCCGCCACCCGCATCGGCTCCTGGCGATCCAAATGGGTTGGTCGACCCGTCGTAATGGCGCAAAACCCGCAATTGCGGGTGCAGATGTCTCCCAGAATAAGGAAGGTGGCCGTGCGGGCTTCCCAACATTCATAGATGTTGGGGCAGCGGGCTTCCTCACATACCGTATGCAACACCTGCGAGCGCATCAGTTCTTTGAGATCGGTATAGTTTTTCCCCTGGGTCAGCCGAACCCGGATCCACGAGGGCACTTTGGGTCCGGGCTCTCCCCGCTTGCCCGGTTCTAACATCGGTATGGCTGAATCTGTCACCCGGTGCCTCCTTTCTGCGTTCTGCACTTTGTGCTTGGTACGCCGCATGCACTGGCCGGCTAAAGCTCGGTGTCCGGACCGTACGCCTCCAGACTCCGCTTCAATTCGCGCAAGAACCGAGCGGCATCCGCCCCGTCCACCACGCGGTGGTCAAAGGAAATGCAACAATTCACCATGGAGCGGATCGCGATCATGTCGTCGACCACCATGGGTCGGCGAACCACCGCTTCCATGGTCACGATGGCGACCTCAGGCGCGTTGATGATCGGGTAGGTAAGCATGGTCCCCACCGCCCCCGTGTTATCCACGGTAAACGTTCCCTGCGAGAGATCATCCATCGTCAGCCGGCCGGCACGGGCCCGCTGGGCCAAGTCCTGCGTGGCCTGGGCGAGGCCGACGATGCTGAGCCGGTCAGCGTCGCGGATTACGGGCACCACCAGTCCCCGTTCGGTATCCATGGCAACGCCCAGATTGATCCGCTTCTTCATCACAATGGAATCGCCATTCCATTGCGCGTTAATAATCGGGACCTTGCGCAGCGCCGAGGTCACCGACTTGAGCATAAAGGGGAGATAGGTCAACGATACCCCTTCGCGTGCCTTAAACGCCGCTTTGGTGCGGTTACGCAGGTTCGCCAAATTGGTCACGTCGATTTCCACCATCAACCAGGCATGGGGGACCGTCGCCTTGGAACGCACCATCCGCTGGGCGATGATGCTCCGCACCGAAGACAGCGGCACCACCTCATCGCCCTCGGCGATGACCGCCCTGGCACCTTGAATTTCCATCCCCGCCGGCTCGGCCACGGCTCGGCTGGAGGTTGCAGATGGCGCCGGTTTTACCGTAGCGGCCCCTTCCTCAAGCGCCTTTAGCACGTCGTTGCGCGTGACGCGGCCACCTGACCCGGTTCCCGTCAATGCGCCCGGATCGATGCCATTTTCCGCAGCCAAACGCCGCACCGCCGGCGAATAGCGGCCGCGATCCGACTCTCCCGCCTTGGCCGCCGCCGGTTCCCGGCTTGGCGCAGGCGCCGCTGCGGGGGATGGCGCCGGAGTCGGCTCCACCGACTCCCCGGCGGCCTTTTCGCCGTCGTCCGCACCGCCCTCGACCGCAATTTCACAGATTGCGGTACCGACGGCGACCAGCGCGCCCTCTTCGACCAAAATCTTGCTCAAGGTTCCCGCCACCGGAGACGGCACCTCCGCATTGACCTTGTCGGTGAGCACCTCCAACAGCGATTCATATTCCTCGACCGAGTCCCCGACCTTTTTCAGCCATTGACCGATCGTACCCTCCGTCACCGACTCCCCTAACTGGGGCATGACCACCGTATGGGCCATTTTCCTCCCCTCCTCCCCCGGCCTCAAAACCTGGCCAGCTCGCGCGCCGCTTCAGCAATCTTCTCCGCCGTAACCATAAACGCATGTTCCAGCGGCGGGCTGAATCCCATCGCGGGAACATCGGGACCCGTCAAGCGGACGATGGGGGCGTCGAGGTAAAATAGGGCCTCTTCGGCGATGACCGCGCTGATTTCGGCGCCGAACCCGCCGGTCTTGTTATCCTCGTGCACGATCATGACTTTTCCCGTCTTGCGGGCCGATTCCAGGATAGCCTCCCGGTCAAACGGCCGGATCGACCGGAGGTCTATCACTTCCAGGGAGATCCCTTCTTCCGCCAGGGTTTGTGCCGCGCTGAGGGCAAACCCGACCATCAATCCGTAACCGATTACGGTCACATCGCGGCCCTCGCGCTTGCGGTCCGCCTTGCCCAACGGAATCACGTAACGCTCCTCGGGAACCTCAGCCCGAACGGATCGATACAGCGCCTTATGTTCTAAAAATAGGACCGGATCCGGCTGATCAACCGCCGCCGCGAGCAGCCCCTTGGCGTCATACGGCGTGGAGGGGATAACCACACACATGCCGGGCACGTGGGCAAAGAAGGCTTCCACGCTCTGTGAGTGGTAAAGCCCCCCGCGCACGCCGCCACCGAACGGCGCCCGGATAACGATCGGCACCTCAAAATCGTTGTTCGACCGGTAACGCATCCGTGCCGCCTCTTGGACGATTTGATTGATCGCCGGAAAAATGAAGTCGGCAAACTGAATCTCGGGAATCGGCCGGAGGCCGTTGACCGCCGCACCGATGGCCGTGCCTACAATCGCCGCTTCGGCCAGCGGGGAATCCATGACCCGATCCGCCCCGAATTCGGCCTGCAAACCGTCGGTCACGCGAAACACGCCACCGCGCACGCCTACGTCTTCCCCATAAATAATCACCCGGGGGTCTCGCGCCAGCTCTTGGCGCAAGCCCTCGCGGATTGCTTCCAAAAACGTCTTTACCGCCATCTTCCGCCCGTCACCCTCGGCACGGGCCTTCCCTCCTTAGACATCACACGAGTCCCGGGATTCCGGGCGATCTTAGGCTAATGCCCCACCATAGACGTACTGACCCAGCGTCGACGGGTCCGGCAAGGCCGCTTTATCCGCGTAGGTGGTGGCGTCGTCCACCACCTGCTTGATCTTGGCTGCCATGGCCTTTTTGTCGGCTTCGGTCAAAATCTTGTCTTTGAGCAAACGTTCGGCAAATGTGATTACCGGATCGTGTTTCTTATGCTCCTGTACTTCTTCCCGGGAACGATACGCCCGATCATCGTCTTCGCTGGAATGCGGAACAAAGCGATAGGTCTTGGCCTCGATTAAGGTTGGGCCTTCTCCACGCCGGGCGCGGTCGGCGGCCGCTTTGGTCACCTCGTACACCTTGACCGGGTCGCTGCCGTCCACCATAATCCCCGGAATGCCGTACGCGGCGGCGCGGGCACTGATATCCTGCACCACCGTCTGCTTGCTCAGCGGCACCGAAATCGCGTAGCCGTTATTTTCGTTGAAAAAGATGACGGGCAGCTTGTGGACGGCGGCGAAGTTCAGTGCCTCGTGGAACTCGCCCTGACTGGTCGAACCGTCCCCGAAATAACAGACCGAAACCCGTCCGTCCTTAAGAATCTTCGAAGCTAGCGCCAGACCCGCCGCATGCGCGTCCTGAGTAGCCACCACCGCCCCGGTGCTCAACACGTGCAGCCGCCCGGAACCCCAATGGGCCATCATCTGTCGGCCGCCTGAATTGGGATCCTCGGCCTTGGCAAAGAAGTGCAACATCACTTCGCGGGCCGTCATCCCCCACGCCAGCACCAAAGCCATGTCGCGATAATATGGAACAATCCAGTCCTCTCCCCGACGAAGGGCGAACGCCGACCCCACCTGAGTCGCTTCGTGGCCGTTCGATGAATACACGGTAGGGGCGCGCCCCTGCCGGTTCAACACCCATAAACGGTCGTCCAAGGCCCGCGAAAGCGCCATCACGTAATACATTTCCTTCATCAATTCAGGGGTCAAACCGCTCTCCGGCAACCCGAATCTCCCCTTTCTGCTGTCCTGCCTACGCTTTCCACCGGGCCGTTCGGCCCGCGTGCCAATCTTTCCCGATAGCGTATCCCCGAAGGCCGAAACCCACGCACCTGCCGAACCTACATATGAATGGCGCGCTCGTCAACCGCCAGCGCCGCCTCATGCAACACTTCGGCGACCGTGGGATGAGCGTGCACGCTTTCCCCGATTTCCCACGCGGTTCCCTCCAAAAACCGCGCCAAGGCCATTTCGTTAATGAGTTCGGAAGCATTCGGCCCCACCATGTGGGCCCCCAGCAAGGCATCGGTCTTGGCGTCGGCGACCAGTTTCACCATACCTTCCGCTTCGCCCAGGATTAGCGAACGGCCGTTGGCCTTAAACGGAAACACCCCCTCCTTCACCGTGTACCCTTCCCGCTCGGCCTCTGCCGCCGTCAATCCCAGCGAAGCCACTTCCGGGCGCGAGTACGTCACCCGCGGCACGCGTGCGGAATTCAACACTTCCGGGCTCTGGCCGGCAATCGTCTCGACCGCAATAATTCCCTCGTGCGTTGCCACGTGCGCCAACAGGTATCCGCCAATCAGATCCCCAATCGCATAGAGATGGGGAATGTTGGTGCGATAGTGGTCATCCACGGCGACAAATCCGCGATCCAAGCGGACTCCGACCTCTTCGAGGCCGATTTGATCGCTCACCGGGCTCCTTCCCACGGCCACCAACAACACGTCCCCGGCCACCTTGACCGTCTTGCCGTCCGCCGCCTCGACCACCCCTTCGACCCCGTGGTTGCCGACCTTGACCTGGTCCACACTCAACTTCGCGCCAGCATGGATCGCAATACCGCGCCGCGTCAACAGCCGGGCCAGTTCTGCCGCAATGTGTTCGTCGTCCTGGGGCAAAATGTGAGGCAACATTTCGACCAAGGTGACCTGACTGCCAAAGTCATTATACATGGAGGCAAACTCCACGCCGATCGCCCCTGCGCCCAAAACGAGCACCGATTTCGGCACCTCGGTCATCTGCAGCACATGGTCGGAGTTGATGACGCGCTTTCCGTCGAAAGGCAAGTTCGGTAAGCTCCGGGGCACCGAACCCGTGGCCAAAATCACATCTTTGCCCGTCAGCGTGGTCTTGGTGCCGTCCTTGGCTTCGACCTCGACCGTGGTCGGCCCGGTCAGGCGTCCACGCCCTGCATACACGTCAGCCTGATTCTTCTTCAGCAGGAACTGCACGCCGCGGTACAATTGCTGAACCACTCGGTCCTTTTTGGACACCGCCCCCGCATAGTTCAAGGCGACGTTCCCGCTTAAGCCAAAGTCTTCCGCATGGTGAAAGGTGTTCAACAATTCCGCCGTATGCAGGAGGGCCTTGGTGGGGATGCAGCCTTGGTGCAGACACGTGCCCCCCACCTTGGCCGCCTCCACCACCGCCGTTTTCAGCCCGAGTTGGCCGGCGCGAATGGCGGCCACATAGCCTCCGGTCCCACCGCCCAAAATAATGACGTCATAGGTTGTCTCTGCCATCTCGTCCCATCCTCCCGCTTGTTCGCCCTAAAATCCTAACGTCTGACCCACGCCACGAGGGTCGGTGGCACCTACCCAACCTGCCGGCCGACGCTGCAGGACGTGCGCTGCCCCGCCTCCCTCATAGGGGCCCACCACCCTGACCTGGTGCCCCCGACTGCCTAATTCGGCCCAAATTCGGGGGCTGAAGCGTGACTCCAGCACCACCCGCTCGGATTCCCCTAAGCTGTGGGCCTCCGTTCCCGGCGAAATGGTAAGGCGAGGCAATGAGACGGCTTCACTCGGTGTCCGCCCCGCCCACAACAAATCCGTCAAAATGGTTAGGTTCCATTGTGCCTGACCGTCCCCCCCAGGGGTGTTGCCCACCAGGACCGTCTGTTGCTCCATTTGGACGACATACGTATGCAACGCGTGCAAGGGACGCTTCTTGGGCAATGCTTGATTAGGGTGTCCATGCACACGGTTGAACGAGCGTCCCGCTCGGTTATTCAAGAAAAATCCGCCTTCAGCCACATACACCAAGGAACCGAATTCCAAGCCTAGGCTGTGAATGAGGCCGACCGCTCCCCCGTCGGCATCTGCTGCCACCAAGGATGCGGTGTCCCCCCCGATGACCGAAAAACCGCCATCAACGGGTTCCGGAAGCACCGACTTTCCTTCGTGAATGGCACTGCGCCGCCGTTGCAGGTGGTCCGCCGCCAACAATTTTTGCGCCACGTCGCCGACGAAATCGGGATCACCGAGATGCCGTCTCAGGTCATAGAAGCTCCAGCGGAGGGCCTCAATCATCCGATGCACCGGCTCGGACCGACTTCGCCACTCGGGATCCCAAGAGTCTGCCGCCAACAAATCGAGGGCTTCCAAAAGCACGATGCCGGACGACGGCGGCGGAGGCACCATCACCGTGTAGCCACCCACGCGATGCGTGAGGGGCCGCTCCACCCGGGTGCGATGCTCGGCCAGATCCGCATGCGATAAAAATCCTCCGTCGGCCGCGACCCGTCGCTCGATGGCGCGCCCCATGGCACCTCGATAGAACGCATCCGCATCCCCCGCCGCCAGGGCCCGCAACAGATCGGCCAGTTCTGGCTGACGGAGGACATCGCCGGTGCGAAGGGGAACGCCAGCGGGATAAAAGCGCTGGCGCAGGGCCGGGTCCGCGGCCAAGGCTTCTTCATAGCGAGCAAGCGACGCGGCCAGCGCATCATCCACCAGAAATCCGTCGCTAGCCAGGCTGATTGCCGAAGCCATCACGTGCGACAAGTCCAAACGGCCAAACCGTCGATGTAAGGTCAAATAGGCTCCGGCGGCCCCCGGTACCGTCACCGACTGCGGCCCGCGCAACGGCAGGAGCAGGTCATGAGCCGTATTCAGACGATCTTCCGCATACGCTGCGGGCAAGCCTCCGCTTCCCATCACCGCCGTGACCGAGCCGCTGGGGGCACTATAGAGCGCATAGGCATCGCCGCCCAGTCCGCAGTGTCCGGGCTGAACCACGATCGTGGCGAAAGCCATGGCCAGTGCCGCATCCACGGCGTTCCCGCCACGGTGTAAAATACACAGTCCCGCCTGGCTGGCCAGCGGGTGTCCCGCGCTGACGATCCCCTGACTTGCCCATACATTCGCCACGAACTCTGGACTTCCTTCCTGCCTCGCGCTGTGCCGTCGTTCCGCCAGCCGGCCCCATGCGGCCCGGGAATTGGGACCCTTGGGATAACGAACCTCATCCCGACAACGGTACCTTATCGCTTTTGGGATCAACTAGCAAGGATGGTCCCCGATCCTGCCATATATCGTCAGAAAACTGACAAAAACAGGAGCATCGATGGGGCAGGCTACGGTGACGTTTTGCGGGTCCAACGGTTGGCATCGCGGGCTTGAAACTTCTCCATCACCGCCGTAAACACGTCATCCAATCGAATGTCCAACGAATTGGCAAGTGAAATGAGCACAAAGAGGCAGTCGCCGAGTTCTAACTCGACCGAGCCTTCGGGCTCATCGGGTCGTTTCGGCTTCATTCCGAAACGGTCGTTGATTTCCCGAGCGAGCTCGCCGACTTCTTCGGCTAACCGCAACATGATGATCGCGGGCGGAAAGTATCCTTCTTCGAACTGCCCGATCCACCGATCGACCCGCTCCTGCATCTCCTCAATATCCATCACATCACCGATTCGCGGTGTCTCGCCCCGAAGATACCGCCTGCCTCCTTCTTCGTTGGTGGCCACCCACTTGGTGTCTCGCGCTCAGGGTTAGCGCGTATTCCGCTCAACATCCCGAGGCGGCCTGACCATCGTCCACCCTGATCGCGAAGACGCGGGAACTCGCCAGCCCGGACCGTCCTGGAACCCAACCCGAGCCGATTCATCATTTATCATAGCACGTGTCCGCGGCGCCCAAGTACCAAGAACCCTGCAGGCATAGCCCCATCTCCAAGGGTTTCACGCCTCGGTAGGGTGCAACGGGTGAGGGATGCCTGGTCTCGGGTGCGGCGCCTGCCGATCAAGATGCAAGCGATCGGATGATCCCTGGTTAACCTGCGGAGTGCTTGATCTGGCACACGGCGAACCCCCCGCTTGAGGATCCGGCACGCCGACTAAGAGACCGGGGCACATCCGCGGATGGTGTTGTCCACCCGCTTCCGGAGTGGCTTGGGCGCTTGCCTGACGAAAGGTCTCGGCTAATCACGATGGGATCGGGCGGAAGCCGCTTCGTACCATCGAGATCCTTACGAACCGCGCAGTCTGAGAGCCCCGCACCAATCGTGGGCTGATCGCGATCGCGTTTCGACGGGTGTGTCGTCCGCCCGCGTTGGTTTGGCCAAAAGCGTCTCGAACTCGTTGGCCACTGCCGACCGCGTTCCCCGCAAGCGCTGGTGGAATGGATGGAATTCGGGTCGATGGGCATGCATTCCGCCAGTCCCAGCCAAGAAAAGGCTGGGCGGTGTTAGGGGCCGTGGCGCCCATGGCTCGATCCCTTCATAGAGAGAACGGGCCAACGCACTTGAGGATAATCAGGGGATTGGCGGCCAACCTTCGCATAGTACCCCCTTCCCCCAGGAAATTTTTTGGGGGGAAGGGGGTACCGTGGTTCTGATCACCACGCAGAGATTGCTGAACAAACTGTCTTTTACGTGGGCCTTGAATGCCGGATCGGCTTGCAGCCGTGCTCCCCAGGGCGATTCAGTGGGGGTCCCGGCTTGTAGGCGGATTATTCGTTCGATAGCCTCTTTAAGCGGCGGTAAATCTTTTCTGACCACGCTCCACACAGCCTCAACAGGTATTGATGCGCAATGATATCGCGTAATCCGGCAATATCTCGCCACGGAATGCCGGACTTGGTCGCCAGCAGGTCATGGGGGAGTCGTTTGACCATTTCCCCAATATGTTCTAACGCCTTACTGACGGCCAGTTGAATGAGGGCGGATTCCAAAAATCTTTCGAGGCCAAATTGCGTAAATTGTTCGCTATACTGAATATTGAGACGTATTCTGGTTAAGGTACACCTCCGGCATTTTTGTCATAGACGCACCGCCTCGGCTAATATGAGATCGCGCAGCGCGCCGACCAGGCTCTTTTCTGGCTCTTGCACAAAGACTGCTGCGTGACCAGAGTGAGAACGGATGTATGCTTATTTGAACGGTTGTGCCGTGGACGGGTTGGCTTTCCAAGTATCCTCGTTTCAGTGATGGACAACATCGCCATTCTGCCGTAAAGTATTAGGCAAAATTTGGCGAAGGGCGATGGTTCGTGATGGAATCTGGCTCTTGCACAAAGGCTGCTATCAACCGTTGAGGCCAGTTCTCGGAGTAAAGCAACTCGCAATATACGATGACCCAAGATGGGCTTGGGTGTTCTATTTGTGCGTCAGTGAGCCAAACCGATGAGCTCGGCATATTTGAACGGATAGCAGTCATTGTGCAAGAGCCCAAAAAAGTTCATTAAAATGGAACGACAAATTGCGCCCTCGGCCCTTCAGGGACTTTGACGGGATCTTGACACGTCACCCAACGCGTACAAATTTTCCATCAAGAGCAGTATAATCAACGGTTAGGATGCGATATCCTCTCCGTCCCAGGGGAGCGGATGAATGGGGTGGATCATGCTCAGATTGTTGAAGTTCTTGGCACCATACCGGGTCTTTGTGGTTTTGGTGGTGATTCTCGCCTTTGTTCAGGTCTTATCGACGCTGTATCTGCCGCTACTCCTGTCCGACATCGTCGATATCGGGATTGTCCAAGGCAATCCTTCCTATATCATCCGTATGGGGCTCATCATGTTAGCGGTCACCGGGTTGGGCGGGATCGCGGCGATTGGCGCCAGTCTTCTTGCCGCGCAATCCGCTGCCGGATTCGGCAAACTCCTACGCAGTGGGATTTTTCGGCATGTGGAAAACTTTGGCCCCACGGAATTTGACCGCTTGGGCAACTCTTCCCTCATCGTGCGCACCACGAATGACGTCATGCAAGTCCAGCAACTTGTGAACATGATGCTGCGGGTGATGATTGTCGCGCCCTTAACCTCCATCGGGGGCATTATCATGGCCATTCACACCAATGGCCGCTTAGCGCTATCCATGATGATAGTGGTTCCAGCCCTGGCTGTCACCGTCTACGTCATACTAGGTCGCGGCATTCCGCTCTTTCGCACCATGCAGACCAAAGTTGATAACCTAAACCGGGTGGTCCGGGAAAATCTCATCGGCGTGCGCGTTGTGCGCGCCTTTGACCGCCAAGCTTACGAGCGAGAACGCTTTTATGGGACGAATGCGGACTTGACGCAGGTGTCGACCCGCGTCTTTCAAATGATGGCCCTCATGCTGCCCTTCGTCATGCTGATCATGAACTGGGCGACCGTCGCCATCTTTTGGTGGGGGAGTTTGCGCCTGAGTCACGGAGCCCTGCAAGTGGGAAGTCTGATGGCCTTTATCCAGTACTTCATGCAAATCATGTTCGCGGTCATGATGGTCTCCATGATGGCTTTCATGCTGCCGCGCGGTCAGGCCTCGGCGCTTCGGATCTGGCAAATTTTCGACACCCCCGTGGCCATTGAGACCCGGCCCGGTCAGCCTTCAGTCCAGCCGCTTGGGCGTCTCACCTTGGACCAGGTCACGTTCGTATACCACGGAGCGGAAGCGCCTGCCTTGGAATCGGTGTCGTTTAAAGCCCATGTCGGCGAGACCATTGCGATTATTGGCGGCACAGGCTCGGGCAAATCCACCCTGTTAAATCTTATTCCGCGATTCTACGACGTTGCATCCGGTGCCATCCATTGGAACGACACCGATATCCGTGAGGTGTCCCTGACGTCCTTGCGATCGCATATTGGCCTTGTCCCCCAGCGTCCCGTGTTATTTAGCGGCACTATTCTCGACAATGTCCGCTATGGGAATCTGGAGGCCTCCGAGTCCGAGGTGCGACATGCCTTAGAAGTGGCCCAAGCCTGGGACTTTGTAAGCCGCATGCCTGAGGGACTCTATAGCCTGATCAGCCAAGGAGGAAGCAATCTGTCCGGGGGCCAGCGCCAGCGCCTGGCCATTGCGCGCGCCCTCGTTCGCCAAGCCTCCCTGTATCTCTTTGACGATAATTTCTCGGCGCTAGATTCCCGCACCGACGCGGCGCTCCGCCAAGCCCTGCGCCATACCATCCACGACGCGATCGTGTTCATCGTCGCTCAACGCGTTACCACCATTATGGATGCCGATCGCATCGTGGTCTTGGATGATGGTCGCTTGGTGGGTCAGGGCACGCATCATGAGTTGATGGACACCTCGGAAGTCTATCGCGAAATTGTCGCATCTCAATTGTCGCCGGAGGAGATCGCATGAGCCGGCCACCCGACCAAGGACCCTCCCAGGGAACCGGATCGTGGAATCGAGGGCCCGAAGGCATGGGCCCCGGTGGAGGCTTTGCACGCCCCGTCGAAAGGGCCAAAAATCCCCGGCGGACCATGGTGCGTCTGGTGAAGGAGTTCCGCCCGTACCGGCTGCGCCTCGGTCTCGTCGCGGTGGCCGCCATGTTAAGCACCATTTTTGCCATTTGGAGCCCGAAAATCTTAGGAGATGCCACGACCGTCCTGTTCGTCGGCTTTATCGCGCGAATTCGCCACATTGCGCACGCGCATGTGGATTTCTCAGCAATTCTGCGTGACTTAACGCTCTTAGCCCTGCTCTACCTGGTAAGTTCCGGCTTCAGTTATTTGCAGCAGTATACGATGTCGGGCGTGGCGCAGACCATGGTCTTTCATCTGCGCGAGAGCCTCATGGAAAAACTTAATCGACTCCCGGTCCGATTTTTTGATACTCATCCCCATGGAGAAGTCCTAAGCCGCTTCGTCAACGACTTCGATAATATTAGCAGCACCTTGCAGCAAAGTCTGGCTCAGATGATAACGGCCATCGTCACCTTTGCGGGCGTGGTCGTGATGATGCTCACGATTAGCCCGTTAATGACTCTGGCGGTCGTCATTACCATGCCGTTAAGTCTCGTGGTCACCATGGTTATCGCCCGTCGCTCCCAGCGGTATTTTGTCTTGCGCCAGCGGCAGCTGGGAGAAATCAATGGCCACGTGGAAGAGATGTACACGGGCCACCTTATTATCAAGGCCTATGGCCATGAGGAGCGAGCCATCGACCACTTTGAAGCGATCAACGAACGCCTCTACGCTTCCAGTTGGAAGGCGCAGTTTATCACGGGCATCATTTTCCCCTTGGTGAACCTCATCGGCAACTTGGGGTATGTGTTGGTGAGCGTCTTAGGCGGCCTCTTAGTGGCCCGGCGGGCTATCCAAATTGGGGATATTCAGGCCTTTATCCAGTATGCTCGTCAGTTTTCCCAACCCATCACCCAGTTAGCCAGTATTTCCAACACCATTCAGTCCACCATGGCCTCGGCGGAACGGATCTTTGAAATCCTGGATGAATCCGAAGAGGCCCTTGATCCGAAGGCCTCCGGGGATGATAGCGCCCCGATAAGGGGACACGTAGTGTTTGACCAGGTATCGTTTCGCTACGATCCCGATCAATCGCTCATCGACAACTTGACCATCGATGTGCAGCCCGGCGAAACGGTGGCCATCGTCGGACCCACGGGAGCCGGCAAAACCACCTTGGTCAATCTCCTCATGCGCTTTTATGACGTCCATGCCGGCCGCATTTATATCGATGGCATCGAGATTCGCGATCTGCCCCGCGCGCGATTGCGCAGCGAATTCGGCATGGTGCTGCAAGACACCTGGCTCTTTCACGGCACCATTCGGGACAATATTGCCTACGGACAAGAAGGTGCGACCGATGCCAACATTCGGGCGGCGGCGCAGTCGGCCCATGCGGATCATTTTATTCGCACCCTGCCCGAAGGCTATAACACCGTATTAAACGAAGATGCGTCGAATATTTCCCAGGGTCAGAGGCAATTATTAACCATTGCCCGGGCCTTTTTGGCTAACCCGTCCATGCTGATTTTCGACGAGGCGACATCCAACGTAGATACTCGCACAGAGATTGCCATTCAAGCCGCCATGCAAACTCTGATGAACCATCGCACCAGTTTCGTCATCGCCCACCGTCTCTCCACCATTCGCGGAGCGGATCTCATCCTGGTCATGGACCACGGGCATATTGTGGAACAAGGGTCCCATGAAGCGCTGATCAGCCGGCGCGGCTTCTATTACCAGCTCTACGAAAGCCAGTTCCACCGGGCGGTGATTTGACCGTCGGGGTGCCTCACCCGGCAGGCTTCAACCATCCGCATACTCGCGCCGGAACATGACCGAGCGTGTCGTCACCTTCCCTCGCGAAAAGGAGACCCTCATCGACCCCGCCAAGCGACCGACACCCGTGGCCCTCATGGTGACCTTGCGGCCCCCATCGGGTACCAGCGCTTTTTGCCGGCGGTGATTCACCGGGGCAAGGCTTTTTCGTCGGATAATGCCACGGCATTGCTAAATTGATTGACGAATTCCCTTCGATGCACTATGCGTTTTGGCATGGTGATGTTGTTCAGCGGTCCTGCGCTTCGCTGGTGGGTTCGACCTATTTTCTGACGCTGCCTTCCCCGTGGTGAGTCCCACCAGAGCGGCCTCTAAAACACCCAGCGTGGGCAACGCTCTGTTGAGTAAGTAAGTAAATTAGCTTATTCTTGGAACAAAGACCGCGCGGGAGGCGTTTACCACATGGGACTGGGGATGGGGCTCGGTATGGGCGGGGGCGGGATGCGTTCCGTATGGCAGCAGCAACGTAGCCTCTCGCAATTAAAAGACGGTCAGATGCCCGACATCAAAAATACCCTGCGGCGTGTTTGGCGAACGTTACTGAGACCGTATCGCCGTAATCTTTTGGCGGCCGTAGGACTGGTGGCGATTAGCGTGGTGATTGGCCTGATTCCGCCTTTGTTGCTTCGCGCGTTAATCGACCAAGCGATTCCCCACCGGAATTTTCACGCGGTCATGGAACTGGCATCGGGGATGTTGCTCTTTCCCATCGCCGGTAGTCTGAGTTCGGTCGGTCAAACGTATGTCAACACGATGATTGCGCAACGGGTCATGGCGGATTTGCGCGATCAACTGTATCGCCATGGACAGCGGCTCGGCTTAGACTTTTTCACCTGGTCGCGGGCGGGGGAAATTCACTCACGGTTCATTAACGACATCAGCGCTTTGCAAAACGTGTTGGCGGGCACGTTCACCGGAATCGTTTCGGGCGTGTTCACGATCACGTTTACCTTGGCCACGATGGTGATCATCGACTGGAAACTGGCGGTGGTTTCGGCCATCGCCCTACCCTCGTTTGCGTTTCCGGTCTTGCATTTTGGTCGTCGCCGGTATCAGGCCGTGCAAGCGACGCAACAAGAGTTAGCCCGGTTGACCATGCTCTTGGAAGAGACTTTAACCTTGTCGGGAAGCATCGTCGTCAAAAGTTTCGGCACCCAGAGCTATGAACACCAACGGTTTGCCGAAGCCACCGAGGGGGTGCGCAAATCCCAAATTCATCAGACCTTGGTGGGTCAGTGGCTGGCCGTAGTCGTCCAAGCCTTATCGAGCCTGGGACCTGCGCTATTATATGGTTACGGCGGATATTTGGCGGTCACCCATCAAATTCGGGTGGGAACCATCGTCGCCTTTGCCGCCTATCTCGGTCAATTGTATGCGCCGGCGTCAAATCTGGCTGGAATCAACACGACTCTGCTGGGCGGTTTGGCGCTGTTTGACCGGATTTTTCAGTTCCTGGATGTTCCGGTGGCGGTGCCCTTGCCCGACCCTGGAGTTCAGATTCCTCCGCTTCGGCAGGATTGCCCGGTGATTCGGTTTAAGGGCGTATCCTTCGCCTATAATGCAACGACGCCAGTCTTGTTCAACGTCGATTTTTCGGTGCGCGCCGGCCAATTGGTGGCCTTAGTCGGTCCGAGTGGCGCCGGCAAGACGACGATTCTCTCGTTGATGGCGCGGTTTTACGACCCCAGGGAAGGTCAGGTTCTGATCCACGGGGAAGACTTGCGGGTGGTCAACGACGACGACTTTCGACAGAAAATCGGCTTGGTGACGCAGGAATTGTTTCTTTTTCACGCGTCACTCTTGGAGAACATTACCTACGGCGGACGTGCCGTTCGTCCCCAGGACGTGGAGCGGGCGATCGAGGCCGCACAACTCTCCGAACTGATTGAGCGCTTGCCCGAAGGGGTCAACACCCTCGTCGGCGAACGAGGGTATCGCCTATCGGGAGGCGAAAAACAACGGGTGGCCATTGCCCGTGCGATCTTGCACGACCCGGAAATCCTGCTCTTAGATGAGGCGACCAGCTCCCTAGACTCGCACTCGGAACGCTTAATTCAAGACGCCTTGAGCCATCTCTTTCAAGGACGCACTGTGGTGGCCATTGCCCACCGCCTGTCGACCATTTTGGCCGCCGAGCAAATTTTGGTCATCGACCGCGGACGGGTGGTTGCCCATGGCCGCCATCAGGAGCTTTTGCAGCAAGGCGGCTTATACGGGTTGCTCTATGAAGAACAATTTGGACCGCAGCACTCAACGTCCGAACCGAAGTCCGCTTCTTACACGGCTCGCGGATACGACTTTGCTAACCGGCATTAGGCCGGTTCGAGACGAGCTGAACGTGGTCGGAGATTTTGGAAGGATATCCCCAAGGTCGCCCAGGGACAGGGCTGGGCTAACCCGTGACCGTCATGGAATGGGTAAATCCATTCCTCACCTGGTGGTCGACAAATCCGCTCAATTATGTCCTTCCCTTATGATCGACGTTCCGCAAGTCAGGGAACGAGAAATCGGGGTATTTATTTGGACGGTTACCCGGAGGGTTCCCACACAAACCCCTGAACCCTCGGCACCTTGAGAGCCTCCAAAAAGCGGCCAAGCCGTTACCATCGCTTTGGGCGGTTGACAGGACGTCGGAACATCATCTATATTCAAGCAAGACTTGCTTACAGGAGACACCGATGCATCACCCTGAAGAAACCAAGCAACGAATTCTGAAAGCCGTGCGAGCGCTTTGGGAAGAAGGGGGATTTCCCGCCATTACCACCCGCGCCGTGGCGGTAACCGCCAAAGTCAACGAAGTAACGCTGTTTCGCCACTTTGGCAGCAAGGAAGGCCTGATCCGAGCCATGATCGACGACGTCATCGGCCGCCTGGACAGCCGCAACCTGGTCGCCGCCGACGAGGCGCCCACGCTGGCTGCCGACCTGGAGCACTGGGCGCGGACGTATGTGGAGCAAACCCTGCCCATTGCCGACGTGATGCTATTAAACCTGGTGGAAGCGACCCGCGATCCGGAGAGCAGTCCCTGGCCCCAGGAGTTTGCAACGCGGCTCCCGCAAGCCCTGGCGCGTCACTTGGAAAGCCTTCAGGCCCGGGGTCGGATCAGCGCGGTACCCTGCGAAGAGGTCGCGCGATACTTTTACGCCGCCTTGTTTGCTCATGTCGTGAGTGCCCGCGCCCGACCGAATTTCGATGCCGACGCGCTGAGCACCAACATTGCTGGAACCTTTGCGGCTCTCTTGGCGCCGCCAGCCCCGGTCGGTGGCGACGGCCGGAGCCCCTCGTAGACCGGCGTTCGTCCCGCTTTCGATTCCGGTCGGGTGGACTCCGACCTGAGATAATGACGGTTTGATGGGCTGGCCGGCGTTTGGGCCGGCGACGAGGAGGAGAGAATGACAAGCATGGCAACCCCCAGTGTAAACGAACGCCGCGTCGTCCTCGTAGGCATCTTTCTTTGCATCTTTTTGAGTGCCTTGGACCAAACCATTGTGTCCACGGCTTTGCCGCGCATCGTGCAGGATTTGGGCGGAACCAACCTGTATGCTTGGGTGGCGACGAGCTATCTGCTGGCTTCGACCATCGCTCTGCCGATTAGCGGACGGCTCGCCGATCAAGTCTCCCCCAAATATATTCTGTTGGTGGCGGTGGCGTTGTTCTTGGTGGGTTCTGCGCTATCCGGGCTGTCTCACTCGATGGAAGAGTTAATTATCTTCCGCGGCATCCAGGGACTCGGCGGCGGCGCCATCTTTTCCGTTGCCTCGACCGTGATCGGCCTCTTGTTTCCGCCGCGCGAGCGCGGACGGGTCCAAGGAATGTTCGGTGCCGTCTTCGGCCTGGCCAGTGTCGTTGGTCCCTATCTCGGCGGGCTCCTGACCGACAGCCTGTCTTGGCGCTATGTCTTCTATGTCAATATGCCTTTTGGCGTGGTCGCCTTATACGTCCTTTTGGTGCATATGCCGCTCCTGCGGGTTCCCCGCCGGCAGGCGTTTGACGGGGCCGGCGTCGTCGCCTTGATCGCTTGGACCGTGCCGCTGCTCTTAGCCCTTTCCTGGGCGGGAACCCGCTATGCCTGGCTCTCTCCTCAAATCCTAGGCCTGTTGACGTTCGCCACCGCCGTCTTGGTCCTGTTTTACTGGATCGAGCGGCGTTCATCCGCCCCGTTGTTTCACATGGGGCTGCTCGGCAACCCGACTTTTACCTGGGCCGGTATCGGCACCTTATTTTTTGGCGCCTCGTTTTTGGGATCGGTCCTGTTTCTGCCTTTTTATTTAGTGATGGCCAAGAACGTGTCGCCGCTCCATGCCGGCCTGGTGATGACGCCGCTGACCGCCGGCGTCGTGATAGGCAGCATGCTAGGCGGCATCTGGGCATCGCGGTTAGGCCGGGTGAAGGTGCTGCTCCTCATAGGCAACATCTGGGCGATGACCGTCTTCTTCGTCCTCTATGCGACGTTACGGCCGACCATGCCGATGGCACACCTGATTCTCTTCATGATTTTGCTTGGCGTAGGCATCGGTCCCGGCTTCCCGCTCTATACGTTGGCCGTGCAAAACGTGGTGCGCATGGACCAGATGGGTGTGGCTTCCAGCGGGAATCAGTTTTTCCGGCAGATCGGCTCGTCTATTGGCGCCGCGGTCATGGGGGTCTTGGTGGTCAGCACGCTGAAAACAGAGATCCCGCAGCATCTGCCGTCTGCCCTGCGAGGTCGAGCTGCGGCATTTTCCGTCCATTCGAACGCTCTCACCGACCAAACCCAGACCCGGCACCGCATCATGGTCCACTTTCGCCAGACCGCAAACCTGGCCGAGGCGGCCATCCGCGGCAATCCCGCCGCCTATCGCACCCTGACGGTGCATCAGACGTTGCCGCCGCGCTTCGCCCGCGACATCCCGCCGGGGGGCGTCCCCGCCCTGGTCCGGGCGTCGACCGCGCGCACGCTAAAACAGGTGGCAGCCGCCATGGCGGGTAACCCGGCAGCGCTAAGCGCGGTCGCCGCCGACCGCGCGCTGCCGCCGTCGATCAAGCAGCTGGCCATCCATCCGCCGCACGCTCTCTCTGCCCGCCGGGCGGCGCTGGCCCGGGTGCGCGCCGATCTCACGGCCAGGGAGCCGGACTTCATCCGCCGGCTCGAGCAACGCGCCATCTCGTCTGTACGCCGCGCCATCCTGCAGGCCGGCGCCAAGACCTCCGCTCAGGTCGTACGCGCCTTGACCATCAGCATCAGCAATGCGGTCAAACGTGTGATGGGCATGGCGGGCATCCTGGCCATCATGGCCCTGGGAGCCAGTCTCCTGTTGCCCAATCTTGAACTCCGGCGCAAGGCGGCCACCCCGCCAGCGCCGGCCAATGGGCAGCGCGGCGCGATCCTCCGGCTCGCCCTGTTGGCCGTGGTGCATCACCGCCGCGGGGCGCGGCCCGATGCGCCGCCCCGCGATCGCGAGCGGATGGAACGGGCGTTGCAACTATTGACGGGGATCCTCGGCGGACCGAACCGAGGCCAACCGGACAAGACCGACGATGCAACCCCCTGACCCCCGGCGATCTCCGGGCATCGCATCCATCGTATAGCCATCATCCATCGCCGTCGTTCTCGGCGTCGGGGATGGATGGGGCGGGAAAGGCCCGATAATATTGACGGGGCACCTGCACGCTCCCGCCCAGGTGGAGTGCGGAGGAATTGGCCCAGTAGGGGTCGGCCAGCATTCCGCGGCCAATGGCGACCAGATCCGCCTCACCTCGGCCCAGGACCGCTTCGGCGACCCGACAGTCTTCGAGCATGCCCACCGCAATCACCGGCACCTCGCAATCGCGTTTGATGCGGGCGGCATACGGCACCTGATACCCTGGATAGACGCGGTCAGGTAGCGCCGCCGCATTCCCCCCCGAAGAGACGTCAAAACCATCCACTCCGGCATCGCGAAATCGCCGTGCCATTTGCACCATCTCGTCAAGGTCATAACCGCGAGGGTCGTACTCCACCGCCGAAATCCGCATCCAAAGCGGCATCTGGGCGGGAATCGCCGCACGTACGGCCTCAATGACTTCCAGCGCAAACTGGGGCCGGTCGCCGTAGCGATCCTCGCGATGGTTAGACATCGGCGACAAAAACTGATGAATCAAATAGCCGTGGGCCCCATGCAGTTCGACGGTGTCGGCGCCGGCGGCAACCGCCCGCCGGGCTCCGTGATGAAAGGCCTCGACCACCGCCTCGACCTCGCTCGTGGTCAAGGCGTGGGGCACGCGGTAGCTTTGCGCGAACCGAAGCGCCGAGGGCGCGACCGGCCGCAATTCGGCCGACTCTGTCTTGCGCCCGGCATGGGCGATTTGAATCCCCACTTTGGCTCCATAGCTGTGAATCTGGTCGATGATCTCCCGAAACGCGGGGACCTGCGCATCGTCCCAAATCCCTAGGTCACGCGTCGTAATCCGGCCGTCCGGCAAAACATCGGTCATTTCCATCATGACCAGGCTCGTCCCGCCCACGGCCCGGCTGATATAGTGCGTTCGGTGCCAGGCGTTGGGACGACCATCGCCATCCCAGACCGAGTATTGGCACATGGGCGACATCATGATGCGGTTCCGCAAATGGAGTCCCTTGTAGTGAAACGGTTGCAGCAAGTGAATCATATGGTTGCTCTCCTAGCTAGATGTCTTGGCACACGCCACGGGAACATCAGAAAGACGACTCCCATCTGGATAACTGTACACCTTTTTTTCCATGGTCTTCGCCCAAAGTCCCTCAGGGCTCCCATCGTCTTCGCGGTGGCGCCCCGAACCCTGCGCGATCGCACCCCAAAACGCCCCATGCGGCGCACCCTCCTCGCGAATGGCAACCCGCCGCCAGCGCACTTTGTCGTCCGACTACGCCTTATGGTACGGGTGGTGAGCCTCGATGGTCGCTAACCGGTAGAGTTGTTCGGCGACCAAAAGCTGGGCCAGCGCATGCGGAAAAGTAAGCCGCGACAATGACCAGCGTGCGTCGGCGCGGTTCTTGACCGCTGCATCGACGCCCAGGCTTCCGCCTACCACGAATACCACGGGGCGGCCGGACTCGCGCCAGTGCCGAACTTCCACCAGAAGTTCTTCGGTGCTCCATTGTCGCCCCAGCACATCGAGCAGCACAACGAATGCCCGCGGTGGGATTTTGGCCAAGATGCGCTCGCCCTCCTGTCGGCGCGCGACATCCGCCGCACTGCGGCGATATCCCACTTCGCTGACCGTCGTCCAGGTCAATTCCCCAAAAGGCGGCTTGAGGCGGCGTACATACTCCCGCACGGCCTTGGCGATAGCCGGGTCAGAGGGGGTGCCCACCGTGAGCAGAAAAATCCTCGGCATCGCTCCCCCCCCAAATTCGGTGATAACCTGCAGCGGTTTGCCATAGATTGTACTGCAAGACCGGGCCCGTCGCTCTGTCGCGACGGGATTTCTGCGCGACCCGCCTGGCGAGGAGGCACAACATGGACAAGCCGAACCGACGATTGCCAAGCATGGTTGCCTCCAGCGTCTCCTGGGCCCTGACGGCGGCCGTGGAGACGGCCACCGGGGGCATCCTGATCGGCCTCGCCTGGGCCGGTCTGTCTCGCCCGATCCCCGTCCTCATCATCCTCACCCTGACCACGCTCGCCGCCACTTTGCTGTTTTGGGTCATCTGGCCCTGGCGACCTCAGGTAACCTGGTCGCTGGACGAATGGGTAGGATTCGCCATCGGCGCCGTGATCATCCTTGGGCTCTTGAATGGGTGGGGGTTTCCCTGGTACTTCCATTGGCTGCAGGGATTCGCCCCATCGTGACAAGAAACCCGTGCGGCCCTGGCAACAGCCCGTGGCGGAACTCCCCGTTGATGCCCGGCCAGCCGGCGCGTTACCGCGGGCGCTCTTTCCGATCGCCCAAGAAGGGATTGGGCGGGCAAATAGCGAAGTCTAAAGTCTAAGCGATCCCCCCGGGGGGAAAATGTCACGGCTTGGAGGAACGGGCGTACAATGCTGGCAGCGTTAGAAGACGTGTCATTTGGTTACGGCGACCACGCGGTGTTGGATGAAGCCAGTCTCAGCCTGGAGCGGGGACAGGTGGTCGGCTTGCTAGGACTCAACGGTTCCGGCAAGACCACGACCATGCGCCTCATCGCGAATATTTTGCAGCCGGTGAAAGGCAGCGTCCGCCGGGAATTTCGAAAGCTGGGATACCTGCCGGAAGAGCGCGGACTGTACCGCAAAATGGCCGTTGGCCGCTATCTCGAGTTCATCGCGGCGCTCGACGGCCTGCGCGGCCGCGCCGCGCGCCTGGACGTTGCCGAATGGATGGAACGCTTTGGCTTGGACATTTACGCAACGAGCCGCATCGATACGCTCTCCAAGGGCAATCAGCAGAAAGTCCAATTGGTGGCCACGCTCATGGGACATCCCGATTTATTGCTTTGGGACGAACCGTTTTCCGGACTCGATGCCCTCAACCAAGAACTCTTGATTGAGGTGCTGAAAGACAGCCGCAAACACGGGGTCACCATCCTGCTTTCGACCCATCGCATCGAGGATCTGGAGTCCTGGGCCGACTCGCACTTCATGTTGGTGGAAGGGCATTTCTATCCGTATCACCCGCCCGAGCGCCCTGCCCACTATGCTATCGACACCGGCCTCACCACCACCACGGTGGCCGCGGCCGAGCTTCCCCAAGCCATTACCCGGCTCACGGCAAACGGTCAAGTCATTCGCCAAGTACGGGCGGAAAGCGGCCTGGCGCACACGTTCAAGACCTTGCTAGCGGAGAGAACTGGCCATGCTGCGCAATAACGCAAGGGTGATTGCGCTTCGTGAATTCAACGAGCGGGCCAGTCGGCCAGCATTTTGGCTGACCACCCTCTTCGGGGTGCTGCTCATGATTGCCCTGATCCTCGGTCCCGGACTCATTCAACAACTCGCCCATCCGACGGTCACGGTGGGGAGCGTGGGCGTGCCGCCGGTTCAACTTGAGCGTCTATATCAAGCTATTCCCCATCAGGGAAAATTGGTGGTGCAGCCCTATTCGTCAAGCCGGTTAGCGCGGGCGCAGGTTGCCTCCGGCCATCTGCCCGGGTACTTTGTCCGGCCACACGGCCGCCTGGTCTTCGTCGGAGTGCCCAGCGCCGCCATCGACAGCCTTATCGCGCAAATTAACCATCAAGCGTTGTTGCAGCGTGTCTCACCAGCGACGCTGAGGCAGATCGCGCGGGCGCAGCGGGCTACCCAAGTCGGGCTGATTCCACTCTCGCCCACGACGTCCTTCATCGTCCGCTCCGCCTCCATCTATGTGTTGGGTTTAGTGCTCTTCATGGTGGTCTTAATGTATGGCATGTTAATCGGCATGTCCGTGGTTGAGGAAAAAGAGACGCGGCATGCCGAGACGTTGTTGACCCGGGTCACGGCCGACGGGCTTTTGGCCGGCAAGGTGATGGGGGTTGGCGCCCTGGCCTTCCTGCAGCTCTTTATTTGGGGCGTGGCCGCCTGGGCGACGTTCGTCGCCAACGGCAGTCACTTGCCCCTCAACGCCTTGCCCGCCGGAGATGTCGGGCTGTTTTTGCTATGCGCGGTCATCGGCTATGCGCAATACGGGTCGATCTTCGCCGGTTTGGCCGCACGGGCGTCGCGCACCAGTGAAATGAATCAGGCCACCACGCCCGTGGCGATGATAGTCATGGTGGGCTATATCGGATCCGCCCTGGCGGCTAGCCATCCAACCGGCGTGATCGCCGAGGTCTTGCACGTGATGGCATTCATCCCCTTTTGGGCGCCGATTCTGGCCTTCGCCTTGCTCCAGCTGGGCGGTCTTCCCTGGTGGCAGTTGCTCCTCGACGTAGCCCTGCAGTTGGCCGTCGTGGTGTGGATTATCCGCTTCGCTGCCGGGATTTTTCGCCGTCGCCTGCTCGACTATCGTGCACTCGCTCGACCGCAACGCTGGGGAAGGCGCCGCAAAGCCTCATCATAGGCCAAGCGGCCCTGATTTTCCTTTCCCTTTACGCAGGACGAACCTGGATGATGGGTGATTCTCTCTTCCCAGCAGATCCGCTCTGAGCTAATCTCTGCCCACTCTCAGGAATCTATTACCATATTGGGTCTTGTGGGCCCATCATGCCTGAAGGGTTTAGGATGACGCCCCCACGTTGTTCGCTTTGCTCGTCATCCTGATTCGACCGTGCTTCTCCCATACCCCCGCAGGCCCTCCTGGGTTGCTTCTACCCATTCTTGCCCCAGAAGAGCAACTGCCTTCTCTCGTCGGCATCAAGCTCGGCGTTCTGATTTGGTACATTGGACTAAACCGCTGCGCGGTGGTTTAAAAAACGGTCGACCTGGTTTTCCAGCTTGTTCGGTTTTACGGTAGTGCCGAGCGTGATCGTATAATACGAGGGTAGGCAATCGGCGACGGAACTAGGTGGAAGGAGGTTGGCATCGTGCGATATGATCGAACCGCCTCTCGAGCACGTTGATGCAATTCCTGATCGGCCAGTTCCTCGCGCATTCGCGTCCTTACTGGGTCACACGATTGATTGTCCATAGAGGTCGCCGTTCGACCGCGGTGTAGTCCAACAGAGTTATCGAAAGTCCTTGGCAGTGCCTCTCCGAAGACTTTTTTTGTTCCCCAGGACTTCCGATAACTCTCTGCTTATTATTCGGTGTTGCAGTTCGTAACCTCCCCATCCCTGCAGGGAGAATCTGCGACGCTAAATTGCCCATTCAGCGTCAAGCCAAGTGGACATCTCGGGTGGGCGACCCTCGGCATGAAAGCTCTATGGGACATGTCCTGGCCGCCGTGAGGTGGGGGGGCCATCAGGAGGGCTAGCCATCGACCGGGCCGTAGCATCAGGCGAATCCTGCCGCCTCGTCAATGTGCCCGAATGAAGTGGACTTGCGGACAAATCAGGTAAACATTGGGTGAACCCGGCATAAGTGGGGAAAAGCTTTCCCCCGATGCACCCCGATGCATCGAATCTTGACACACGAAGAAAGCGAACGATGGCCCGCGACACCAGATAAACTGCGGTGACATTCACCGCCAGCACCGCATCCCACACCGCGCTGATGCCGGCGTTGTTGAAGAGGACGTCGATGCGGCCATGCCGCGCCAGCGCCGCAGTCGTCCATTCCGTGATGTTGTCTTCATCGGTGACATCCACGCGCTGCCAATGGACCCGCTCCCCAAGTTCCCGGGTAATGGCCGCGCCGGTAGCGGCCGCGGCTGCGTCGTCCACGTCAGTAATTTCAACCCACGCCTCTTCGCGAGCGAAGGCTTTGGCCGTTGCCGACCCGATTCCCTTGCCCGCGCCGGTAATGCAACCCGGGGCATGGGCGTCTCTTGACAATATACACCTGGCGGGTTCGTTACTCTCCCGCGTGCTTAACACGGCGAGGATTCGCGACCCGATCGGGGCGATTGTCGCGCTCATGCTGCATGAAGGGGCGGATCCCACCGGCCACCAAGACCCTGCTCTTAGACCCGTGGACGGCGCTGTTACAGGGATAGCAAGTTGGTTAAGTTGGTTAAGTTGGTTAAGTTGGTTAAGTTGGTTAACCGATCACGCATGTTTCCGCATACACCAGCTGGCGCAGTATGCAGGGATAACCTGCCCGCGCAACACCAGCAATAATGTGAAGTGCCGAATGCGCTCCACATCAAACTGCGTCACCGATCATGATCCCACATAAACGACGAGCGTCACGAGAGAACGCAGGGTGTGGTTTTCGTAGCGTCTCACCAAGCTTCATGCCGCAGGGTTACGAAACAACGCCATGGGGAACTAAGACGGCGAGTCATGGTAAAACTACCACTGGTGGTCGTGTTCGCTGGCAAAAAGGATGGAAAGGCCATCACGAAGTCAGTGCGACATGCACATCTCATCCCCAGATCGCCCGGAATGGCAGCACTTGCGGCAGTGATAAGGGACTATTGTACCTAATTTATGTGGTAAACCGTTGTATGTTCCGCGACTTTCTTGTCACGTATATATTGACAAAAGATTCGAGGCTATGAAAAAATGAAGAGTGTGAATCGCGCTCTTTAGTTGTGTATTTCACACAAGTAGCGAACCTTCGCAAGTAAGTAGTCACGCCTGATTCTGAAGGGAGATGTTTCTTCGTGTTGCAATTGCTAGAAAGGTTCAGAAAGATAGCGGTTTTATGGTTACCTATCGTTGGGTTGCTCGCTGCCGGATTTATAGGATTGCGGAGCGTGGCATACGCGCGATCAGCATCATCTCACAGCGTTGCTGTCATTCCACATAACCCTTATGTATTAGTGGAGTTCTCGCATTCAGCGAGTGGAATCCCGCAACCAATGGTTATATCTCCGTCTGGTCGCGTTCTCGTCAATAGCCACGGGGAAATTCTTAGCTCGTCGGCCGGTGCAGTAGGAAGCTATACGCAAACGGATGGTCTACAAGAAGCGATAAATTACGCACTGAAACAAGGCTTGGACGTGTACATCGAAGGTGGGGCCGCGGTCGGCCACACCAACAATAACGTGTACTTCCTAAACCGTACCCTTGTCATTCCGCCAGCTCAGGATTTTCGTATTGATGGTGGAGAAGCCGTAATCAACTATAACCCATCGGTCGGTAACGCAATCGACATCAACAGTTGTGAGGACTGCCATTTCCGCTTCGGAATTATCGTTACCGGTGCTACCAACGGTAGCGCGGTGGACTTTCACCCCACCCAACCTACACCGATTGATAACCTAGTGGTCATAACGGACAGCACTTTTCAGTTTTCGTCCATTGCCAGTTCAAAACCGCCAGGAACTTCTGCATCGGGAATTTTGTTTGACGCCTCATCAGGTCCTATCCTGTGGAATCATGTTTTTGCAACGGCTGTAGTCGGATTTCAAAATAACGTCATGGCGTTGAGCACCAGTGGCAGCAATGCTGTTACCTTTAATCGGATTACGGTCGGACATAACCACCAAGCGACTCAAGCACTGGCATCCATTAGCAGACTATCGGTCGGTAACATGTGGAACCTCAACGATGATCGGAACGGAACCAATTCAGTGGGCATAGTAGACGCCGCGCAAAACAATACGTTTCTATTGCAATCGTCTGGATTTCCATCGAAACAAGATGTGGTCCTTAAGCCAGGGGCTACGGGCAATTTGATTATCGGAATTGGCTCGGTGTCGGTTTCTGATGCCAATCCACCCGGGATGAATCGAATTGTATTAGGTACCGTCAGTACAGTTCCCTGACTGGAACAAGTGACCGGGCTCGCACTGCCAGGTCGCCAGGCAGTGCGGGCCCCGTTTCTGACCTAATGTTGGATTCTCAGCATGTTCGTGATCTAAATTCCCCGTTAATGAAACGTCCTGGACACCATGTGGATGGTTTCGATGAATCGTATGGTACCGGTCTTAGCTCTCATGACGAGTGAATGGGTCCGGACACGGTTGCTCGCCGCATACTTCACGCCGTGTAGGAGTTCACCATCCGTGACCCCCGTTGCAGCGAAGATGACATCGTCCCCAGACACCAAATCGTCAATGGATAGTATTCTATCAGGATCGATCCCCATCGCCCAGCACCGTTGTTTCTGTTCCTCAGTGTCGGGCATCAATCGTCCCTGAAGATCGCCCCCCAAGCATCTTAGGCCTGCCGCAGCCAAAACTCCTTCCGGCGACCCACCCGTGCCGAGGAGGATATCAACTCCAAGCTGTTCAAAGGCGGTACTCAACGCACCAACGAGATCGCCGTCGGATAAGAGCTTAACCCTAGCGCCAACCTGACGGATTTGGTGAATGATCTGTTCATGTCGCGGACGCTCCAGGATCGCCACCACTACTTCCGAGACATCCTTTGAAGTCGCTTGAGCCACCGCATGAAGATTCTCCGCTAGGGGATGGCGAATATCCACCCGGCCACGGCATAACGGCCCCACCGCAAGTTTTTCCATATACATGTCCGGCGCATGCAATAACGTACCGGCCGGTCCAGCCGCGACGGCACACAGCGCATTCCAGGCACCGCAGGCCAAGATGTTGGTGCCTTCCAGCGGATCCACGGCAATGTCAATCCCAGGAGGGGCGCCAGTCCCGAGCCGCTCCCCAATATATAACATCGGTGCCGCGTCCATTTCTCCTTCGCCAATCACTACGGTTCCTTCCATGGGAAGGGTATCCAGCAGCGTTCGCATGGCCGAAGTGGCGGCTTCGTCCGCTTCGAGCTTCTTTCCGCGGCCTATCCACGGAGCACAGTTCACGGCCGCTGCTTCTGTCACCCGAACCATCTCCAGTACGAGCTCTCGCTTCATCAGCCCTCTCCTTTTGGTGCATGTATCGAAATGCATCTGGATACGACCAAGCATGGGCACCATCATCCGTACATGATCTCGAAGACGGGCATCGACGACCGCAAGGATTGAGAATTTCGCAGGTATGCCCAGCTGCCTTACTTTTCACTGGGCCCATAACGGGACAAGACGGCGGCTTGGGCAGCCGCCAAGCGAGCCAAAGGGACGCGAAATGGCGAACAGCTTACGTAGGTCAAGTGGGCCTTATGACAGAACGCGATGGATCGCTTCTCTCCACCATGCTCTCCACACAGGCCCAATTTTAGTGACGGGTTGATCTCGCGACCGTGCTTGGCGGCCATCTCGATCAACTTCCCGACTCCCTGTTCGTCCAATACGGCGAAAGGATTATCTGACAGCAGCTTGTCGCTCAGATATATCGGGAGAAATTTGCTTTCCGCGTCGTCGCGGCTGTACCCCAGGGTGGTCTGCGTCAGGTCGTTCGAACCAAAGGAAAAGAAATCGGATTCCTTAGCAAGTTCCGCCGCGATCAGCGCCGCGCGCGGAAGTTCGATCATCGTTCCGACGAGATAGGGAATCTCCCTGGCATGTTCCTTAAAGATCTGCTGGGCGGTCTGATCTACGAGTCTTCGCATACGCCGTAATTCTTCGACGTGTCCGACGAACGGGATCAGGATTTCGGGTTGCGGACGACCGCCTTCGCGCAATAACATCATAGCAGCGTGAAAGATTGCCCAAACTTGCATGGCATACACGTCGGGAAACGTTATCCCCAGACGACAGCCGCGATGCCCCAACATGGGGTTGCGTTCATGCAGACTTTGCACTGTTTTAAGCAGATGACTGACCCGTTCGCGTTCTGCTTGCAGGAGGTGGTTGTCGGGTTCATATTCGCATCTGACGCGAAGCTCCGCTTGCTGGGCTGTCAGACTGTGCAGATCGGGCAGGAACTCGTGCAAAGGCGGATCCAACAGTCGAATGGTCACTGGCAGCCCATCCATCGCTTTCAAAATGCCATAAAAGTCGGCCTGTTGTAGCGCCCGGAGGCGTTCTATCGGCCCCCGACGTTCCCTCTCGTCCGCGGCTAAGATCAACGATTGCACGATGGGCATTCTATCCGGTGACAGAAACATGTGCTCGGTTCGGCACAGACCAATACCTTCGGCTCCATAGTCGCGCGCCAAGCGCGCATCCTCGACCGTGTCGGCGTTGGCTCGAACCCCGAGCGATCTTTCGTGATCCGCCCACCCCATCAGTAGATGAAATGCCTCCGACATCTGAGGTGCATGGACAGGGACTTCGTTCAACATCACGCGCCCGGTTGCCCCGTCGATCGATATGATGTCGCCCTCGGTTAACATGGTATCGGCGATCTGACATATCTTCTCGTCGGTTCGGATCGATAACGCCTGACATCCGCAAACGCACGGTTTTCCCATGCCCCGAGCGACCACCGCCGCGTGACTCGTCATTCCACCGCGACTGGTCAGAATACCGGAAGCGGCCAATATGCCGTGAATATCGTCCGAGGTGGTTTCCGGCCGAACCAAAATTACCTGTTCTCCCCGAGCCGCCCGGTGCACCGCGTCGTCTGGATCGAAGGCGACATGACCGGAAGCCGCCCCAGGAGATGCCGGCAGACCCTGGCCGAGGACGGTCATTGTTGCTCCTTCATCAATACTCGGATGCAGCAGTTGATCCAATTGAACGGGATCGACTAAGGTTAAGGCGTCTTCACGGTCGATGATCCCTTCTTGCACGAAATCCGTCGCAATGCGCACGGCAGCCTGACCGGCGCGCTTGGCGTTTCGCGTCTGCAAGATGTATAAGCGCCCTTGTTCAATCGTAAATTCAATGTCTTGCACGTCGCGATAATGGTGTTCGAGTTGACGCCCCACGGTGAGTAACTGCCGGTAAATCGCAGGCATTTCGTCGGCCAACCGGTGGATGGGGTTGGGGGTTTGTATCCCTGCCACGACGTCTTCACCTTGAGCATTGGTCAAATATTCCCCAAACATCTCGGGTTCTCCGGTCGAGGGATTGCGCGTAAAAACCACTCCCGTTGCTGAGTCCTCGCCTAAGTTGCCAAAGACCATGCCTTGAACCGTGACCGCGGTGCCGAGATCGTCGGCGATTTGATGCGCCTTACGGTAGGTCTGAGCGCGAGGCGTACGCCATGACCGAAACACGGCTTCAATCGCCCGCATCAACTGGTCCTCAACCTTTTGTGGAAAGGGATGTCCCGTCTCGTCCACCACGATCCGTTGATATTGCGCAATGCGTTGCGGAAGGGGCTCAGCGGCTAAGTTTCTGTTGGGGATGGTACCCCCTTGAGCGTACCCTCTCTCCCAGGGATCGCCAAACCGAGACCGGGGAATCCCCAGCACAACTTGTCCGTACATAACAATAAAGCGTCGATAGCAATCATAGGCAAACGCTGGATTGTGCGTTTGCGCGGCCAATCCCTCAACCGTCACATCATTCAATCCGAGATTGAGCACCGTGTCCATCATGCCCGGCATCGACACGGGCGCTCCACTGCGTACCGACACGAGCAACGGATTCTCTCCGTGTCCAAATCGCCTTCCGCTGGTTTGCTCTAGAATTATCATGCCGTCCTCAATTTGCCTCCGCAGTGGTTGCGGCAACGTCCCGCCATTGTCCAGGACGAGGCCGCAGGCGACCGTGGAGACAATAAACCCCGGAGGAACCGGGAGCTTAGCCTTGGTCATGTCCGCAAGGTGGGCTCCCTTGCCTCCCAAGAGTCGTTGGTCGGGTTTATCCACCGCATCAAAGTGATAGACCCACTGGGTCATAGTCGACCTCCTCGAGTGATATATTCCAAAATCATTCCGGCCGTCTCTTCGACCGCTCGGTCACTGACATCGACCACCGGGCATCCCAGTCTTTGCATCGTGACCGCCGCGAATTCTAATTCATCCACAATGCGCTCATGGCTGGCGTAAGTGGCCTCCAGCATCAATCCCATCGCTCTAAGCCGTTCCTTGCGGATGAGATGGAGGTTGTCAGGACGTATGGTGAGACCAATAATCTTTCGACGATTTTCTGGGAGAAATAACTCTTTCGGCGGAGACACTTCAGGAACGAGCGGAAGGTTCATCACTTTCAGGCTCTTGTGGGCCAAGTACATGCTGAGGGGGGTCTTGGACGTTCTTGAGACTCCAATGAGGATGAGATCCGCGGCGACGATGCTGTGGGTAGTTCCCCGTCCATCGTCGGATTTCACGGCAAATTCAATGGCTTCCATCCGTCGAAAGTAGTCCGCGTCCAACTGATGGAGCAGGCCCGCCTTATTTTGAGGAGGGCGGCCCATAGCAATCTCCATGGCTTCCAACATCGGGGTCAACACGTCGACGACCGGTATCTGCAATTCGGCCGAGCGTTTGAGCAAGTGCTGTTTCAACTCAGGCACGACGATGGTAAAGGCGACCACACCATGGTTTAGTTTCGCGTGATCGAGGGTCTCGTCGATGGTCGGGACGTCGTGCACATGGGCTACGCGCCGAATGATCGCGGCGCTTCCGTTAAACTGAATGGCTGCGGCCTTGGCGACGAACTCCGCCGTTTCTCCCAAGGAGTCCGAGACGACATATAGGATGGGCAAATGCACGGTCAATTCCAATCCCCCTAGCCAATCCAATCTATCTAGTGTCATCCAAGAAGGGTTACACACCGCCGAGGTCAACAAACGCGCGAGTGACCGTGGTTTTGGTGACTCGGCCCACAACTTCCAGGGATCCGTCAGGCAAGCCCTGCACGACCGGTAACGCATCCACCGCGTGGGTAATCATTTTACGGGCCGCGCTCAGCAGAGGATCATCCATTTCAACGTACACGACGTGCGGAACTCTGGTCATGGCCATCGTGATGGGAATATCGCGAGTATCCCGTCCGCCGATCGCGGTCTTCAGCAGATCCTTACGAGACACCACCCCTTGCAGTTTTTCCTTGCGCACAACCATCAAGGTTCCAACGGCTTCGGTAAACATCATCACGACCGCGTCATATACGGAGTTCGTGTCCGCGATCACGATCGGGATTGCGGTGTAGTCACGCACCAGCAGTTTCTGTATAGCGCCTGCAAAGAACGCATGAGCCTTCTCGGCCTTGAAAAAGTACCCGACATGCGGTTTCGCGTCGAGGTATCCCGCCATGGTGAGTACGGATAAATCGGGCCGCAGCGTGGTTCGAGCGACCGCCAAGAAATCGGCAATCCGCTCTCCGGTGATGGGTCCGTGCTGCTTCACAATCTCAATGATGGATTCTTGTCGTCGGGTAAGCATGTCACCAATCCCTCAATAGCAGGTCGTAATATCCAGGCCAGGCCTAACTACTACATCATAGTTTACATTATGATGTGATTAATGTCAATATACAACGTCATTATTTGTTGCCGCTACTTGGGCGCTGCGTTCTCACGACTGTCTGCCGCCATCAGCATCACGGACGACAATGTGTTCCGGCTTGCCTGGCGCGAATCCACAACGTCTGCGATCCGGCGAGAGTCTATGGTGGCCACCAGGGGATAAGACAGATGGGGATGACGTGCGAGCGGGCGACGGGTCGCGACCTTCCAAAGGCGAATCTGCCAGGCCAAACGCATTCGCGACCCACGGGCCGATCCGTTCATGGTCAGAATGCGTCACGACCTCAAGGTCCAGGTTTGCTCACTGTCGCAATCGCCTAAGCGTTGAGTCCAGCGCGGAACGTCTCACGATCTCCTCCAAAAACGCATTCACGCAATGCGGCAGGATTGGATTTCGCACTCCTATGCTCGATATGGCGCCATTACCCAGTCAGGCAAACGCAATCCATCGCCTTCCTTAGATTCTCTGCACGGGCGGGATCCAGGCAAGCTCATTCGGAGGAGCGAAACCTCTTCATCAAACCGGCAAGATGTCCTTACCTGGGAGGCGTATCTTCGGAGTCGGGATTGCCCAAGGCCTGATGATCCAAGGCCTGATGATCCAATTCCTTGTTATCAACCCCTAACGAAGCCACGAATGAATACGGCTCATCTAGGGAAGCAGCCCAAAGCAATAAATTAACTTGGCGAGAAGATTCAAGAAGGCATCGTGAAATTTTCCCGAGAACAGTCAAACTTCGTCGCATCTACGTCCCCTTGTCTTTGCGTAAATCCGTAGCGCCGATTAGGATCGAAAAGGCCGGTTACGGCAAATCGGCGACTGCATTTCTGAATGTCTTGTGCATCCGCGAACTCTGAAGTTCCCGACCCTTGTCCTAAAAACGGGAAAGCCCCTGAACGGCTGCTTGGCAAGGATGTCCACGGCGCCGAAACTCAGGCCATCCTTCGAGGTATCTCTCGCATGGCAAAAGGCCCTATGTTCGGTGCCCAATTCCTACTACAAAACCAAACTGCTGGAGCAGCCCTTGGCGCACGCCGGTACGCTGATTTCCTTGCCTCTGAGCAAATGTTGCATCGCCCGCCCAGTTCTACGCGTTTGACCGTTACTCTTGAACTTGCAAAGTGACCGCACGAAATATTCGGTTCTGAAAAAGCAAAAACAAGATGAGTGGTATGACGGTGGTAATGGCTAAAGCGGAGAATTGCTGCGCCCAACCAAAAGTCAGCTGACCCGTAGCGCCTGCAGAGAGGGCCGCCAGCGCGGGTTGTACCGTCATTTTCGACGGATCCTGGATCAAGCTAACCGCAAACAGGAATTCATTCCACACACTGCCGAATGTAAGAATTCCTACCGTGATCATGGGCCCGACGGACAGCGGAACGACCACGCGCCAAAAGGCATACCACTCGGTACATCCGTCCAACAAGGCAGCTTCCAAGATGTCCGAGGGAAAATTAGAAAAGAAGCCTCGCATCAGGGTAATTGCCAGCGCCAAATTGAAGGCGGCATAAACCAAGAACAAGCCAACCCGGGAGTTGGTGAGACCGAGAGTATGCATGTATGACCAAACCGGCACCATCACCGCAAATTGCGGAACAGGAAGCAGTACCAAGAGAAATAGCTGAAACGCTTGAGCGCCTCCAAAACGGAAGCGAGCTAGGGCGAATCCTGCCAACGATCCTACTAAGATCACCACTGTCACCGCTGGAATTCCGATGATGAGCGTGTTCAGAATGTTGGTCAGAAATGGCACACTGTTTACCGCCGAGGTTAAGACCGTGATCCAATTTGTCCACACCCAGGGATGGGGCAAAGCCCATACATTGGCCACGATCTGAGAATTGCTTTTGAACGATGAATAGTAGACCCAGAAGATAGGTCCCACAGAAATAATCGCCCAAATGGTCAAGGCTCCAATCAAGGTAAGTCGCGTTGCCCGCTGTTGCAATGACATTCCCTTGCTCACGCACTCCACTCCTCCACACGCACTTCATTTTTGACTCGACAGTCCGTCAAGCAGGGCGCAAGAGAGCCGACCTTGCCATTTAACCCGGCTCGGCAATCCGAGCAAATTTCATCGCCACCATCATACTGGCCCCGGCCACCACCGCGACGATCACCGACATTGCATTGGCATAGCCGAAACGGTTGTATTCAAAAGCCGTATTGTAGAGGTAAATCCCCAACACATACGTCGCATATCCCGGTCCCCCGCCGGTCATCACCCACACGGTGGCAAAGACTTGGATCGAAGATATAATCAGCATTAGGGTCGTGACTATCATGACTGGCTTGAGCAAGGGGAGGATTACATACCACACCCGCTTAACTCCAAACGCCCCATCCAGGTCGGCGGCTTCTAGCAAGGCTGGTGAAATGCGCATCAACCCGGCAGAAAAGAGGATCATTGGGAGCCCAACGCCTATCCAAATGCCGACAAATATGATGAGAGGCAAAGCCAAATGGGGGTTTGCTAACCATAGTCCTTCAAACTGTCGTAGTCCGATCGCACCAAGGAATGCGTTGAGTAGTCCATCGCCGGGGTTAAATATCAGCCCCCACGTGATGCCGGTGGCGACAATGGGCATAACGCCCGAAAGATAGAACAACGTACGAAATATTTTCCATCCGCGAAATTTGGTGAACAGCGCTAAAGCCAGGCTTAAGCCAAGGACGTTGCATCCCAAGGTGGTACCAAAGACATACCACAGGGTGATTGCCACGCTGTGCCAAAATTTTGGATCCGAAATGGCCGCAACAAAATTAGCGAGTCCCACAAACGTGGCCGAACCGAGCCCATTCCACTGAAAAAACGCCAGGATAATGCCGAGCATAAGAGGCACCACGACAAATCCCCCCAAAAGCAAGAAGGACGGAAGGAGAAACAACCAGCGTCCCTTGTGCTGCGTGAGCCTGCGCCCAGAGTTCGGCGGCGATCTTCGAGAGGTTCGGACCGGATCCAAGGGTTTTGTAGCAAGCCGTCGGCGGGCTGTACTCATCGTTATAGACCTCCACTGCATTTTGGAACATCTTGGAGACAACACTTCGGAACGCAGCCTGTTCGATCGAGTGTGATGATTCTATAATAAAACCGTGCCTTCTGACGAGACGAACGATATTATCTTCAAAAGCTAGGCTGCAGCATTGATTAGAACATCCAGCGCGGAACTAACCCATCACGTGTAGTTCCGCGCCGATGCCTGCTTAACGTGTGACGTCTTCTATGGATGCCGCAATTTGTTGGTAAGCGTTTGCAATTGGTGGCAGATCTGCACCGGAGTGGCGGTGCCGGCTACGATTTCTTCAGCCCCTCGCGCCACCAGACTCTTTTGCTGAGCGGCAAGCCATCCATCCAGATTTTGTTCCGCTCCATATTTCTTAACCCACCCCAACACCTTAGTAGCCAACGGTCCTATTTCTTTGGTCAAGTACGCCTTCGGAATCCCGGTAGTGATTTCCGGCGGGAACCCATTAGCTGCCACGATCTTTTGCGCAGGAACACTGAGGTAAAAACGAATCCATGCGTTAATTGCTGCTTGATGATGCTTGTACGCTCGCGCTGGCACAGAAAATTCCCCATTTGCCAAGGCAACATTCTGGTAAGGGGGAATCGAAGGCACTAACTGAGGATATTGAAAGATCCCTACTTGAAAACGATGCCCGATCAAAGATTGGATGGCCTTGGGTGTCCAGGCACCCAAGGGAATCGACTGCATCAGAGCCTTGCCGCTGGCAAACAACGTAGTCGTCTCCGCATTCGTCAATGAACTGAAGCCAGGCGCAAACACGCCCGCCTTGGCCCAGGTTTTGAGAGTCTTGAAGGCATCCACCACACGAGGATCGGTCCATTTGGTGGGATTGGACACCGCTGAATCCCACGAAAGCTTCAACTTATTGTACGCTGCCACTGGCAGTTCTCGTTGGATCAAAATCGACATGAGGTGGACTGCCGGCCACTGGTGGGCGCTCCCTAATCCGATGGTTTCATATCCCGCCGCGCGAATTTTCTTGGCAAGCGCCACTAGCTGAGCGCTGCTTTTGGGTGGGGAAAGGTGCAACTTTCTGAACATGGTGGCGTTGTAGAACACGTAGGGCTGCGCCCCGATCCACCCGTTGACGTTATACATCTTGCCGTGAATCTCTTCACCCTTGGTGCTTGAAGGGAGTATCTTGAACAAGTGATATTTGTTGTATACGGGGGTTAAGTCCGCCAAAATACCCAGACGAGCGGCCCGGATTTCCCCGTATCCGGGGCCCACCGGCCAGTACAACATGTCCGGGGGATTATTGGATGTGGCCACCAAGCGCTCTGTAACGTCGATTTGATTAGAGCCCTCAACCGTGACGTTTACCTTGACATGCTTGTGCTCGCGATTAAACAGTGCCGCAACCTGACCGACCGCCACTCCGTACCCGCCCGAAGGGGCAATGAACTGCAGAGTGGTTACCCCTTTGGACGGGGCGGCAGCCAGGGCAACGCCTGAATAGAGGGTCAGACTGCCAAGCAAAGACGCCATCGCGATATTTTTCCGCACCTTTGTCATCGTACACCTCTCCTTGGGTTTTGGTTGAAACATCAGTCCACATGCCTGTCACTATCAACGAGCGGTTGCGTCGACGGATTCGCCACCCACGGAGGAAGGATTTGCAGCACACAAGATGCGTTCCACCAATCCTCCCGCGGTGACCGGACCACTGACATCTTGGCCTTTTAGAGCGGCCACGAGCGCCCACAACATCATGTTTTGATAGTAGTCTCCCCCGTAGACGACCTCTCCCGTATCGCCACGCAGCAAATTGGGTTGGTCCCACACTCTTCCGAGTGCCGCAATGCGCTCCCAGCACCGGTAACACAAATCTAACCCCTCATTCTTGCGCCCGGTATACATGTAGGTCATCCCCAGCATTAAGACCTCCGGTGGGAAAAATGCCGTAGGATCCATGCTCCAACCGGGGCGGCCTTCGCCATTGGCTTGAGGTTCGCCGCTCGCATCGGTGAAATTTACCGCACCGAATGACGTAGCAGCTACACAAGTGTTCCATACGGTGTCCAGTACCCGGAGCAAGCGATCAGGCTCAAAGACCGAGGGGAGCCCCCCTACTCGCACCATCCACTCTCCATCCAACTGATTGGCCATAATGAGGTCCGACTTACGCCCGGTCTCGGGTTCCCAGTAATTCAAGTAGTACGTACCCGTCCACAACTTGTGCTCCAGCGAATGGCTGCCCTGTCGAAACCATTCGCGGCACTGGTTCGCAAATTCGGTGTCTTCCATCTGTGCCGCCATGGCCTCCGCCATACGCAAATTGGCCAAGTGGATGCCCCCCACATGGACGGCCATGCCCGCCCACGTGCAAGCTTCGAACCACTCCAGTCCTTGGTTTCCGGTGGGAAAGCTGATGATACCATCAGGGCCAGCCTCGGGTCTCAGATTCATGGTGAAGATGGTGGATTTCTTGACCAAGTCGTAGAATTCCTCAAGAACACTGCGGTCTTGGGTCCTACGCCACAACCGGTAAACCATGTCCACCACCGACGGTCCGTTGAGAGTCGTTTGGTAGCCCCGCGTAGGACTAGCCATCTCTAGCGGAGCGGTTGGTGGTTTATCGGTAATTCCCCCGAATATCCACGAAACTTCGCCGTTGTCGAACTGATAGGCTTTATAGCCACGTAGGGTCGTTCGAGCCAATTCGGGAAAGAAGTAGACCACGGGGTAATTACCGTAAAAACTGCACGGTACGCACTCCATTTGTGGACAGTGTCGCGGATCTTCATTCATCGCGAACAAGCCTTGATCTGGACGACACCACTCGCCAATGGGTGGCGTTCCGACGGCCCATAACCCGGTCTCCGTGATCAAGTGCAAGATGTTAATTAAAGAATCCTTAAGCCACTCGGGTACATCGGGTTCGTCGAAGATCACCGCCTGCCAGGCCAAGATTCTCGTCAACAGTTGGTCGTGGTGCGTCACCATATGCTCCATCGTATCCCAGGCACTGGGATGAAGGCGGGCGTACATATGAGAGTATGACCGCGCCGGATCCTCCTGCGCTAACCTTACAGGACTTTCCGAGCCTTCGCTATACCACGGCAGCCACGCCAAATTCGCCGGATCAGGATGTCCGTTGGCGTACCAATTGGGACTGTGCCAGGTTACGAAGATGCGCTTCACCGTATGCTCGTCCGGTTCAAGTTCAAAGGGCACGGATATCGATGCGCCGGCGCCATACGAAGCAGAGGGCAGCCCTTTGTCGATCCTTCCCCATGCACCCGCATCAACGCCTAGGCCATCCCCTATCCACACGTCTTGTTCTTCTTGAACGGCCAGCACGTAGCTAGCACGGGCACTGCTCATCTCGACGCCGTGCAGATGAACCGGATCGTCCTCATGAAACTCGCGTCGACGCAATCGCTCGTTCCCCGTCTCCATGGGGCTGGGACCAGGAAAGTTGAAGACCAACCGACCTGATTGAGCGGAAGAGCTTGTATTGTGCAGATGAACTTCAAACACGCCCGCCGGTAACGTGGACGAAAAGACGTCTCCCGGTACAAAAGGTGCCCACGCCCGTAATGCCACCTGAACCGGGGCGTTGGTTTCATACTGCATATCCGCTATCGGATAATGTCCCCAGTACCAAAGGTGAGTGGCATGGCTCGTGGGACGGGAGGCGCTGGGCGCATACCCTACGGGCTCGTCGATTCCATGCCATGATTGGGTCGTCAGTATCCAGCTTCGGCCTCCAGCACAAATGCCTAACACCGGGATATTTATCGGGCCTCGCCGGGGGACATGGGAATTGAAAATCGTGCAGTATCCCCACATCCCATCCCCGTTAAGATCGATACATCCCGTGTCGATCCCGCCGAGAGGCATGCCGCACGTCACTTCGGAACCGTCGAAGATAATTCCGCTGACGGGTTGATGAAACCCCTGCGCGCAAAACTCGCTCCATGGGTTGGCCGTTGTTCGAGAAGTCCGCGGGAAGAGCGATGATGCGTCAGACGACATTCCTCTTGCCCCTTCCTATCGCAAATGTTGCGACCCCTGAGGTATCTCGGCAGAATATGGTGGGTAATATGAATCTGACCGGCACAATACCCACACCAAACCTTTTACATCGAACTGCGAAAGATGTCAATACATACTTTTCTTTTCTTGCTGCATTTTTCTATGGAGCAACGTTGTTGAATCAAGAGCACGACGTTTCTGCGACGGGATGTGCTCAGCCGCGCAATCCATCAGCGATAGGACCATGGTTGATCGGTTCAGCCGCAGCAAGACAAGATTTCTTGAGAACGATCATCACAACGTAGGAAGGCAGGAAAACTCGTGGACTGTCCTGCTGCGAAAGTACCGGCAGCAAACTGGACTGGGCCTCTTGGTCTTTGGTCCATGCGCATTGCACGGGCCAATTCGCCACCGATGGAGATGAGACTGTCGCGGGTTTTGGCATTGAAGACGCACCGCGGCCCCAAGCATCATTACGAAGCGATTCGAACCTTGTGGTGCCGGTTACACAACATAGTGCAATAAATATCTTGACATACACACGCACTTTCCTTACCATGACAGTTGCCGGCAAATAGAGAACGGTAGGCCGGTATTTGTGTTGGCGGTTGCTGGCAGGTTACTAAATGACAAGGATCGGGGATGGGGAGTACGACAACAGCTGGGAAAGAACCGCGGTTTGGCGGGCAAACGGTTCAATCGCTGGAACGCGGGCTGGATGCACTGGAAATGGCGTTTGTCGACGGAGTGAAACCCGGCGCGGTTGCGGCAGCGATCGGTATCGACCGGAGCTCGGCGTATCGACTGCTCTACACCTTGTCCAAGAAGGGATATCTCTATCAGGATGAGCAATCCCATAAATTTTTCCCACATCCTAACAAGTTTCTTGCCTTGGCCAACAAACTTTCCAACACGTCTCAGTGGCCCGAGGTGGGGGCCAGAAGACTTAAGCAGCTTCGGGATCTTACTGAAGAGACGGCCAATCTGGGGGTGCTTGACGGCCAATATATCTCCTATGTAGGGCAAGAACTTGCGCACGATTCGGTGATTATTGTCAATTTGGCGGGCAGAACCCGACCGGCGAATTGTTCAGCCCTGGGAAAGGCGATCCTCGCCTTTCTGCCCAGCGAGCAACTTGACCATTGGATAAAGACGTTTGGCCTTATCAGATTAACCGCGCGCAGTATTGTCGACACCGACTCGTTTATGAGTCATTTAGTCGAAGTACGGCGCCAGGGTTTCGCAGTTGATGATGAAGAAACCATCGATGGCATCCGCTGCCTCGCGGCTCCCGTAATGGATTATCTTGGTTATCCGGTCGGAGCCATTGGCATTTCGGGGCCGATTTCTCAGTTCACCTTCAGCCGATTGCCAGATTTGGCCCAGAAAGTAGTGGCCATAGCGCATGATATTTCGACGCAACAAGGATATCCCGAGGACAATGAGCACGTAGGTGATGCAAGCCAGGAAAGTAAGTGACGAGCGTACCGGTTGTTGGCAGTGTTTCCATCAAGCTTGGCGGTTCGCTTGCGAATCGCGGCAACCCAAAATGGTCCCGTTCCCGGTGTCGTGGCGTCGCTAACATGTCGCAACGCTATCCGGCCGAGGTCATCGCCCGCAGGGTAACGAGCTCCAGGCGAGGCGCTTCAGGGGAGGTAGATCATGCCCGCTCGTGACGCGGGCAGCCTGATTGGAATGACGATCGGGTTGCCTAAACTGGACGTAGAGGATTCCCTTCATCTGCTCAGTGCGAAGGGATTTACCGGGGTGGAAATATTTTGGGGACAACTCGGCCCCGGCATCGTGGATGTGCCGCTATCGGAGGCGCACGCGGCGGCGGCTGGTCGAGCCGCTCGGGAGGCTGGGATGGAAGTCTCCACCCTCAACTGCATCATCGGCCCTTTAGACGCGTACAGCAGTGGATCGGCTCGGCGTCACACGGTGCAAGTCGTAGCCCAAGCATTGCGGTTCGGGGCGGCGATGGGGGCCCTGCGGATTTTGCTGTGGGACGGGGAACTTGACGACCCGACGCGCCTTCCCGACGCGCCAGCCCAACTGGCGGATAGTCTGCACGAAGCAATGGCGCAGTGTGGATTGGCCCACCCGCCGGAGATTGCGGTTGAATTGCATCCGAACACCTTCGCATTTCGGCATCGATTGCATGAAGAGACCGCCGAGCGATTACAAGCCATTGGCGCCGGCATCTGTCTAGATTTTTGTCATGCCGGAGTCGCGCTCGGCTCGCATTTCATTGAAGAATTCAGCCCGCAGTTTTTGAATGCGGTCACCCATCTGCATTATGCCGATACCGATGGGCAGAGCGAGCAGCTGCACTTCCCGCCTGGGTTAGGCATCCTCGATCTTGATACCGTGATTGAACCCCTCGCGGGCCGCGGATTAGCCATGGCCTGGGATCTGTTTGGATGGCCCGCTCCGCGGTCTGCCGTCAGTGCAGGCATGGCGGCGTACCGAGATGCGGTGCGAACCCTTCAAGGCCACGGACGGAAAAGGAGCCCATCGTGAAGGCAGCCCTAGTGACACGTTTACCGGCGCCGTCGTTAGAAATCCAGTCGGTTGGCCTTCCCGAGCCGCCGCTGGACGGCATCGAAATCGCGGTCGAGGCATGTGGGGTTTGCGGGACCGATCTCCATATCTTAAGTGGAGCGTCGTACCAACCCGCTCTCCCGTTCGTCATGGGCCATGAACCCGTCGGGCTAGTGACCCAGGGTCCCGAAGATTTAATGGGGCGGCGCGTCGTGCCTTCGATATTTGTGGGGTGCGGACAGTGCGATGCCTGCCGAGCTGGCGACGAGCGATTGTGCGTCGAGGGTTCCCTGGTTACGGGAGTTCTCGGACTTTGGGGCGGGTTTGCCGAGAAGATGTGGTTGCACCCGAGCCAGCCCCTTGTGGTCCCTGAAGGTGTCTCCCCGCTAACCGCTGCCGCGCTGGTTGACGCCGGAGCCACGGCCCACCATGCGGCAAGGTTAGCATTGGTCCGTGAGCCGCAGCGTGTCATGGTGTTGGGCGGGGGACCAGTGGGCTTTCTGACCGCCAGTATTCTCCGATTTCGGGGAACCGATGTGACGGTCGCAGAGCCGAATGCCTTGCGGCGCGACGCTCTCGCCGCGCTCGGATACGACACCGTGAACCACCTTGACGAAGCGAACACGACGCGAAGTGACGTCGTCGTCGACTGTTCAGGGGTACCAGAGGCGTTTGTGGCAGCACTGGATTGGTTGCCGACCCACGGATGCTGTCTGATCGTGGGCTATTCTGAGATCCCGGTGATGAATCTGGCCATCGTTGCACGCAAGGAACTCACCTTTCGCGGCGTGCGATCGGGCCGGCGGGAGGACCTGATGGCGGTTTTGGAACTGGCACAGCGTCAAGCCATTGACGTTCCGTCGGTCACCGCTTGGCCTTTACACGATATTAATGCGGCGCTGTTGGCGCTAAAATCCGGCCAAGTTGCCGGGAAGGCGGTCATTACCCTCACCTGACGGGGGTAGGCAGATTATAACTGGCGAAGCTGAAAAGGGGCGTATGACGTTTGGATAAATTGATTATCACCATCACTGTGGATTCTACGATGTCGTACCCGGGGAATCCCCACATGCCGACGATTGAAGATACCGAAGCTGTGGCCAGCGAGTATATCCGTGCCATCGATGCCGGAGCCTCGTTGGTGCATCATCATGGTGTGCATCATTTGGAAGACCGTATTCAGCCGGACGGCCGACGACTGTCCTCGGTGGATTTCTCTGGATGGAAGGACTTGACGGATCGCATTCGCGATGCCCGACATCCCATCATACAATTCGGGATTGCGAGCGCTCGGCTCCCGGAGAAAATCCACCTGATGCAGCTTAAGCCGGACATGATGTCATACGCCTTCAACGTGCATGACGAATATTTTCGCCCCGATCCTGCGTTTGCAGCCAATGAAATGTACTCATTGCACCCTCGGGACGAGCTCGCGGAATTCAGCCAGGCCGCCCAGAGGTACGGCGTCAAGCCGGAGATCGAATGCTTTTATACGGGGGCATTTTGGAATCTCGAATTCATTCGACGCCAAGGGTTGTTGGACGATCCGGTTTGGGCGACCTTATTCTTGGGGTGGCCAGGGGGTGCCTGGACACCGCCCACGGTGGATTCCCTGGTATATCTTGTGCACCACCTGCCGCCCGCCGTAAATTGGAATCTGAGCGTTATGGATCCGAGGACACAATGGAATCTTTTGCCAGTGGCGATCGCGCTCGGCGGACACGTCCGGGTCGGATGGGAAGACAACCCGTATCTCCCCAATGGGTCATGGGCACGCAGCAACGCGGAACTCGTTGAAAATGTGGTCGCGATGGCACGGGCCATGGGACGGGAGATTGCCAGCCCGTCGGAAGCTCGCGGCATTGTGGGGTTGCCGCAGAACGGAGAATGAGGGATGACCGAGGCCGAGGTGCTGGCACGGTTTGAATTGTGTTGTAACTGGACGCGATGGTCAAATGCCCCGGAACGGGGGACGTTGAATTATATTACTCCGGACGTGATCTTGCGCGCCCTTGGGGTGGTGCACGACGGTATCGTCGTTTCGCTGGGTCGGGATTTGTCGGTGCAAGACTCGGATCCCGGCGAATTTAGCCATCAGATGAGGGCAGGAGACGACCACAGTGTCGCCGATGAGACGACCATTGCGCCACACGGATTCACCGTGACCCACCTGGATGCGGTGGGTCACAGCCATTTTCAGCAACGAATCTTTGGCGGACAACTGGTCACCCCGCCGGAGTTGGCGAACGGGTTGTCATACGGATCGATTCTCGCCATGGGCGACGGCGTGATCACGCGGGGCGTCCTGTTGGATATTCCTCGGGCACGTGGAGTGGCGGTCCTGAAGGATGGCGACCAAATCGGGACAGAGGACCTCATCGCCGCCGAGCGCCTGGCGGGCATCACCGTCGAGACCGGTGATGCCGTGTTCGTTCGTTCGGGCCTAGACGGAGGACCCTCCAGCGGGGATCAAAACGTAAGGACGGGAATGGGACCTGACACCGTGGAGTGGTTACACGAGCGACGTGTGGCCGTCTACAGTGGGGACTGTATTGACCGCTTGCCTAGCGGCTACCCGGCCGTGCCCCTGCCGCTGCATCAGATAGGGCAGGTCGCTATGGGGCTCGCCATACTGGACAATCCCGACCTGGGACGGCTGTGCGTGGTGGCACAGCAGGTTCAGCGCAGCACCTTTCTTTTGGTGGTCGCACCGCTCCGTATTGTGGGCGGAACGGGGAGTGCAGTCAATCCGTTGGCAATCTTTTAAAGGAATGGGAGGGCTTGGTATGACGGATGGCAATGTACCCACCTCAAAATCGGATAAAACCGGATCCATAGCGAATCCGCGACGCTTGGGAGTTTGGACGATGACGGGACACCCCGTCATCGTTGAGGCGTTGGCGCGGTCGGGAGCGGCCTTTCTCGGAATTGATTTCCAACACGGTTTTTTAGGATTTAACGATGGGATTCGCGCGATTCAGATCGCTACGCTATGCAATGTTCCTACTTATGTTCGCCTGTCGCGTGAGCATGTTGCCTGGATTCCCCGGGTGCTGGATGCAGGCGCAGACGGCATCATTGCCGCCATGGTCACAGGCGTCGACGACGTCCATCGGGTGGTGGCAGCGACGCGGTATCAGCCGCTCGGCACGCGGAGTTACGGAGGTTGGCGCTACGGGCTTCGGCCGGAGCCAATCGATCCGCGTGAAATCCCGGCAAAGGTCTACATTATGGTGGAAACCCCGGACGCGGTCGAATCTATCGACGCCATTGCCGCGACCGCCCACCTCAGCGGCATCTATTTGGGCCCCGTGGACCTGGCACTAGCGCTATCGTCGTCCTATCCCGCCCAGTGGGGAGATGTCAACTGGGAACGAGCGGCCCGCAAGACCCTGAACGCGTGTCGCCGATTTGGATTAGCCGCCGGGACGTTTGCGATTCACGGCGTTGAAGCCAAGCGCCTCTTCGATGAAGGCTTTACGGACGTGGTGATTTCCAGTGACGTCGCCCTCTTACGCCAGGCGTTGGAGGAACACTTACGGCTGGCTTTTAACGAGAATGCCTCTGCATCCTACGGGCGCAACGAGGGGAAGCGGGAGACGTCATGAAGGAGACGCATGGGGAGATCATTCTAGGTGCCAACGAAGCCAAACGTCTTGCTGTTCGATTTCTGGCACACTGGGGCGTCGCCGATCCCGATGCCAGAATTATGGCCGACCATCTCGTCGAAAACGACCAACGCGGAATCCGATCCCATGGATTACTGCGCTTGCCGCAATACGTGGAAGAAATCGAGACGGGCGAAATCGATCCGGTTGGACGGCCTGCGATGGTAAATACGGAAGACAGTCCCACCGTGATTGATGGCCGCCGCTGCTTGGGACCGGTGGTATGCGTTCTGGCGGTTGATGAGATCATCCGTCGATGCCAAAGCCATCCGATGGCGGTGGCGTCGATCCGTCAGGCTGGGCATTGCGGACGCATTGGGGCGTACACCGAGGCCTTGGCCACGCACGGACTAATCGGTTTGGCCTTTTGCAGCGGGCCGCGGTCGGGGCATCGGGTGGCACCGTTCGGGGGAACCGAAGGGCGCCTGGCCACCAATCCGATTGCCTACGCGTTTCAGACTGCAGACGGGCTATTAATCTCTGCAGATTTCTCTACCAGTGTGGTTCCCGAAGGCAAGGTGCGCCTGTGGCATCATCTTCAACAGGCGGTACCTCTCGGGATTTTGCGAGACGCGTCCGGCCGGGAGACGCAAGACGCTCAGGTGTTGTACGATTCGCCAGCGGGTGCCATTCAACCCCTGGGGGGGGAATTGTTCGGATACAAAGGCACTGCTCTGGGGCTGTTGGTGGAAGTGTTGGCCACCATATACAGTGGAGAAGATAGCACCGACGCCACGCGGGTGGGAAACAATGTGACCATCATTGCTCTGGTCCCCCCAAAAACGTTTGGGGATCATGCATCTCGTTTGGCGGCCTACCTTCGTAGCAGCCCAGCGATTGATTCGGCCCATCCGGTGTTGCTTCCCGGCGAGTTGGAATCCTCTCGGCGTGCGGACTCCCAGGTGCCTATCGCCCGGGACACCTGGCAGCGAATCCTGGCCGCCGGAAGACGCAAGGGATTTGAAATATCGGAGGCGATGAGATGAGTCCGCTTGACCTTGGCTTACATGGCAAAACCGCTTTGATCACCGGAGCCGCTTCCGGGATTGGCGCTGCAATTGCGGTGGCCCTCGCAAAACAAGGGGTCGCTGTTTGTTTGGCGGATCGCCATTCTTCTGAAGAAACGTTGCAAGCGATCCGCCGTCAGAATGGGACGGGCTACAGCGTGAATGTTGACCTCCGCTTTGAAGACCAGGTCCGCTCGATGGTATCACAGGCCGTGGAGCATTTAGCTTCCCTAGACCTGTTCATTAATGTGGCTGGTTCGTTGGCCACGGAGTCTGTCACCCGCATGACCCTAACCGCCTGGAACGATATCTTGGCGACCAATGTCACTGCATGCGCGATCGCCTGCCGGGACGTGGCCCGTCATATGATTGTTCAGGGAAGGGGTGGCGCTATCCTAATTGTGGGGTCGACGGTGATGTATAATCCTGCCTATGCCCAAGCTGCCTATCGAGTTTCCAAAACAGGCCTCAAAGCCTACATGGAAACCTTGGCCATCGAATTGGCCCCGTTCGCAATTCGGGTGAACATGCTGACGCCTGGGCCTTTTCCAACTCCCTTGGTGGCTCATCTTTCAGACGAGCAGCGGTGGTCGGCTGCGCGGGAGGTTCCCTTGGGTCAACGGGAGGGACGTCTCCCCGAGCTATGTCCGCTGGCCCTGGCATTATTGTCGGATACGTTTTCATCGTACGTTACGGGAGCGGATGTTCCTGTCGACGGGGGACTGCACTTACGCCCCTTATATTTGGGTTCCCCCGAGGAGGTGAAACGCCTAAATCTATGATGGTCGAGAGAGCAGGCCGGCCTGGCGCGGGGTACCAAGACCAATGGTATCAAGTTGAGCGGTCCTGTGACGAGTCGGGATTAACTGAGTGAGAAGGCTAAGACAAATAGATGGATTTGTGCCTGTTTTGCGCAATTTGATATGGTGCTCTGCACTTCCAGTTATTGGAGGGCTTGTCAGAGGTTCACCAAAGCGAGCACAACGAATTTTGCAACGCGTCGTTGATCGACTGAAATCCCCGGACTTTCGCAGGGCCCACGTTCAACGGTGCGAATTTAGAAAATAGCCTTCCACTCATTTCGGAAGCCTCAGACTTCACCGTTTACTAATTGTGGTGCGATATACGGCTTTACCATGAATAGCACGACAAAACACCTTATACGTAACTCGCGACCCACAAGCGAGGAAGAGAGAAAAGGATTCTGTTCCACGTGCCACCCAACGGCTCGCAACAACGTGAGGTACCCATGGCGCTCCGGGTCAAACTATTGCGCGGCCTCGTAAGACCACAGAAGAGTTGACCTCCCTATGGGAGCGCACCGGACAATTCCACAGCGCCAACCCAGAGCCCTGCTGCGACCCGCCAGCAATCGGACAGAACAGGGGATTTTTCATGCGGCGGAGCAGCATGGGAAACAATTTCACTTCTCCCATGCACAGCATGGGCCTTAATACTTGAGTTAGGGCAGGCGTACGGTAAGGCCTCCATCGACGACGACCACCGCCCCCGTCATGTACTCGGCTTCCATCAGCAGAAATCGTACCGTGCGGGCAATGTCGTCGGCGGTTCCCAGTCGCCCCAAAGGCTGGGCTGCGCTCCACGACTCCATCACCCGATCAACGGCGGTCGAGTCGATGCGTCGGGCTGCCTCACGTAGCATAGGCGTGTCCACCGACCCTGGGGCCACCGCGTTCACCCGGATGCGATACGGAGCCAAGTCCACCGCGAGTGCCCGCGTCATGCTGATTACCGCGCCCTTTGCAGTCGCGTACGCCAGGACATCGGAGTGCGCGTGCAACGCCTGCACAGAAGAAAGATTCACAATGGCGCCACCCCCCGCATCTCGAATCCGGCTACCGATGTGCTGAGCGCTCAGAAATTGGCCGGTAAGATTGCTGGCCAAGGTGGCCTGCCAGAGATCTAACGGAGTATCGAAGAGATTCCCATAAGTCTGGACACCTGCCGCATTGACCAGATACCGCACGGGGTCCCGCACCCGGGCGGATGCATCGGCCACCGCCTCGGGATCCGTAATATCGACCCGATAGCTCTCCACAAGCCCGGTGCCGACGCGCGCCGCCTCCTCTAAGCGGGCGAGTCCGGTGCCGTCTCGATCCCATGCCGCCACGTGAAGCCCTTGCCGTACCAATTCGAGAGCGGTCTGAAATCCAATCCCTGACCCCGCCCCACACACCACCGCTACCGGGCGACCGCCCCTGTCCACCACAATGCCCCGCCTCCTCTTGTCAAGTCTCATGATTTTTGGCCGCACATCCCCTGATTACTGTCAAATTCTTTGGTTGCGTTCCCAGCCTGAGGTCTGAACGTCTCGGTCAAATAAACTGATACGTGACACTCCTCTGACCCCTAGCGGCCCCACGGTTCCGCCGCGACCCGACTCCCACGTCAATCCTTGACACGAGGCGGCGAACCGCCTCCGCTGCCGCCTAGCGTAGTGTGGTACGATGTCGGGGAAAAATCGACTTCCATGAACCACAGCGCCCGCGTGGGGCGAAAGCCCACTTTGTCATACGTGCGGATCGCCGCCACGTTGTCCTGATAGACCGTCAAGACCACGCCGCACTTGCCGTTCGTCCGCGCCCACTCCACAGCGGTCGCGACGAGCTCCGTGCCGAGCCCCCGGCCCGTCTCCGCGGGGCTAACCGCAATGCCGAGCTGGGGCCAGTCGTCGATTCCGCCGCTAAGGAACACATAGCCGACAATGTGCTCGCGCTCAGTGGCGACCCAGACCGGACCCGCTATCGCGGAACCGTGAGCGATTCTCTCGGCCATCTTGGTGGTAAAGGGGTGCGGATGAAAGTCCTTCCGTTGGGCCGGGGTTAAGGTGAGGAAAAACCGGGCCAGCGCGTCGGTATCCTCGGAACTAATTCGCCGAATATTCATCAGGATTGGTCCTTCCAATCATCATCCAACGGAAACATGGGTCGACTGATCCGTCGAAATGGCAGTGCGGCAAACCGTGAGGCCGTGGGTCCGAGGGTGTCGACCACCGCGACGGTGCGGGCGATGTCAGAAAATGCGCGCCTAAAGAGCAGAGGTGATTTGACGACGATGACACCAGCTTCGCCCAGCGTTGCTCCTGTCATGGTGAAAAAGGCCGGATCCGACGTTAGCCCGGCGCGTTCCGTGAGGAGCACATGGACGGTTCCGACAGCCACCCGCACCCATCGTCCGACCGTCATCCTGTGGCCACGGAGATAGGGACCTTCCAAGATGTAAGGGCCGTCGCCTCGGGCGACAACTCGACCGTGGATCCGAACGGGGCTGGACCATCGGGGATCCAAGGTCGCGCCGACCGTGAGGTCTACGATCGCTCCGACGGTCAGAGGCCATGTGCGGCGCACACCCGCCGCATCCACCAAGGGCACGTAGGCCGGACAACTCAGCGGGTGTGCCAGCAGGACGGTTAAAATGCCGGTGTGGTCGCCGCTTCCACCCCCTGCCGTGCCGTCCCCAATATCCCCTAGAACGATGGGGGGACGCGCCGATTGCAACAGCCCGGGGAGGGCGTCGAGGGATAGGGCTTGACGCGCCCGCACGGCAGGCCGCTGGGCCTCCAGTAACGCTGCACCTTCCGCCGCAAGGGCCTCGGCACGCATCCAGTCGCCATCCGTGACCACCACGACGGACGATCCCGTGTTCGGTACGTCCAACCATGGTTGAACGGGACAGTAGGAGATATGGAGCACCCCCGCCTCCTTTTCACGGGCACGCGCCCAATTGGCTATCGGCGCCAGGCATCCCGGGGCAGCCGTTCCCGAGATGTCGGGCGGGAACAAAATCGGCCGGTGCCGATGTGCCATGACTGGCCGGACCTCGCCGTTCAGCACACGCGCCATCGTGGCGGCAGCCCGACATCCGGTGGCATAGGTATCATCGTGAGGATACGTCTGGTATGCGATGCAGAAATCGGCAAGCCGCAGCTTGGTCGGGTGAAGGTGGGCATGCAAATCGCACGTGATGCCAAGCGGGATCCGCGGCCACCGGTTACGTACCATCTGCAAGAATGCCACCTCAGGATCGGTGTCGTCGGAGGCGATCATGGCGCCATGCAGGGCCAACAGGAGGCCGTCCAGGGGGCCCGCGTCATCCAACCCCTGCGCCAAGGCGGTGGCGAGACGGGCCACGACGTCCGGCGTCACCGGCCCTCCGGCGAGCGCCCAGGCCCGCACGAGAGGAACCGGCACGAGACCGGCTTCGTGGCATCCGTAGACCATCCCCCCCCATTCGGTTCCGTCCACGGTCAACGGTGCCGCAACGCCGACGCGAACCCCCTGCACAGCAAAATCTTCCCAGGTCGTAGGATGGGGCGCGAATGAATTGCTCTCCTGCATCAGAAGGCCAATACCCACCCGTCGGTACACCGGCATTACGAGGTCTCCCCACGGTCGAAGAGATCAGCGATCATGCCGATCTGACGGTCCGCGTCCTGGGGCGCCTCCGCGTGAACCTCGGCCAGAACCCGTTCCCGGAGGGCGTCCCGCGCACCGTCCGCCAACCCCTTGAGCGCGGTACGGGCCGGGTTGATGTAGGGACCATAGGTACCGCGACCGGGCTGATAGGTCCCTCCTCGATGAAAGAGGATGTGGCTGCCCGGGAGCGGCGCGACATCCACCTTCGGCATGGCCCACCCGATACGGTTGTGCCACCGGCTATTCCCATCCACCCATTGGCGTACACGCCGGATCCCCTCTTCAACGTCCCCGTCCTCTGCAGCCCAGGTGGCGATGGCCCGTTCCGCCTGGAGGATCGTCACTAGCATGGCCATGTCATGCCACCATCGCCCACGATCGCCGACCCCGTCGCCGACCGGATCACGGGTGGGAATGGCCGCCGCGACTTCATCCAAGGAATCCAAGCGTCCCGCTTCCACATTCCCGAACAGCCTAGCCAAGCAGTCAACGTCGGACGGGGTGCCGCTCGCAAGATTCGTCCCGCGGAGAAAATCCGCCCATGAGACCGTCTCGCCCCACAAGGCTCGTCCTAGGTACCAGAGGTTCGGCAGCTGCATGTGGGGGGTTTGGGCGTTCCCCATGACTCCCGCGAGGCCGTGGCGTACGGCCTCGCCAACCGCGGCTCCCAGGGGGGCGGGCGTCACCTGCGGGTAAGGCATCCGCGGTTCACCTTCGATGGCACCATACGGCATCAACATGGTACGCGAAGCCATGCCCAGTCTCGCAATCGTCGACAGGTGTCGCACGTCGGCCAACACCCCCCACCGGTCTAATCTCATCCCCTCCAGTCCGCGCAGCGCCTCTTCCCAGCATTGTTTCGGTTCATCCGTCCCCCACCCCAGCCACAGCCAATAAATCAACTGGGCTTGGGGATGCGCCCATTGGTGCATCAACTCGGCGTGCATGCGCAAAATCGCGACGAAATCGCTGGTCGGACTTCCGGGCCATCCACCAGGGTCGCTATCGATGACCCAAAACCCATCGGCGTCCGCAAGGGTCTGATACAGAGTCACCCGCGATTGACGGAGCGCCTTGAGCGTCTGAGGATCCGACGGATCTCGCAAGTTGCCGAGGTAATATTGAAAGTATTCCCGCTCCCGAAAGGGAAGCGAAGGTCTCCGAGCAATTAAATTGTTGGCCGCTTCCCCCACCCATACTTGAAAACCCCGTTCCTTCTGAGCGTATTGAACCACCTGCCGCAGCATGTTTAACCATGTCCAGTCGCTCTCCCCCGGAGGAGTGGTCATGATTCCGACTGGGACCCAGATCTGCAACACATTGTATTCCTGCCACGCCAGCCAGTCGACGTAAGCCGCCCAGTCGGGAAATTCCCACGCGCGCAAGGCATACGGATGCGCGTAAATCCAGGCAGTGTGCGCGTACATACCGCGTAGCGCCACCCGCGGGCATCGCTGGTAGTCCGTCGGCGACCCGTCAAGTCCCGCGGAGAGCCATCGAGCTAGTCGAAAGATCCCGTACATCGTCCCTCGGTCGTCCGCACCCGCCACCTCCACGCGGTGCTCAGCGGGATCAATGCGGAGGCGGTACCCGTCGTGCACCAAGGGATCCACAAATCGCGGATCGACAAGCCGGGCCGCCGCGCCGATGCGCACGGTCCAGCGTCCTCCCTGCGCGCGGCACCAGGTTCTCCACGCGGGCTCCACCTCTTGCCAAGCTCTCTGCACATATCGCGGTTCTCCCGCGACACGATTTTCAACGCTCATCCAGGTCCCCTCTTTCCATCCGGCGTTGGGCCTAACGCAGCTCAATATAAGGGAAGAATCGGAATCCATCCGGGTCGGTGAGGGTCGAAGAACTCATTGACCTGGCCTTCGGCCAGGTAGCGCTCGTGGTAATGCCGCACTTTGTCCCAGTCCACTTCGACGCCGAGCCCAGGCCCTTCGGGCAGACGGAATCCGCCGTGCTCGTACACCCAGGGCTGCGTGATAATGTCGTCCGCCTGGTCGTGATAATGCGAATCAATGGCGTATGCGAGCGTCGGGGTCGCAGCGGCAAACTGGACCATTGCAGCCGTGGAAACTCCGAGTTCCCGATCGCTGTGCATACCCAGACCGATTTGCAAGGTTTCGGCGACGCCCGCGAGTTTCCGGCACTGAGCCAGTCCGCCCCAAAAATGCACGTCTGACAGGATGACGTCGACCGCGCCCAGCCGGAACCCCAGCGGAATCTCTCCGAAGCGAGTGACACACATGTTCGTCGCTAACGGCACCGGCACGGACGCGCGGACCCGGGCCATCCCCTCGATCAGGTCGGTCGGGTCTTCCGCATACTCGAGGCCGACGGCCGCCATCTTGGGTAACATGGTAACCGCGGTCTCCACCGACCAGGCGGCGTTGGGATCATATCGCAGTTTCGCGTCGGGCAGGCGCTGGCGCAGGGCCTGCAGGGTGCGAAGCTCCTCGACGGGGGCGAAAACGCCCCCTTTAACCTTGACCACTTCGAACCCATGCGTGGCCACTAGTTCCTCGGCCCGGTCCGCCATTGCCTCGGGCGTGTCTTCGCCCCCCACTCCGCTTGGCCCGAGGTAGCGATAAAAAAGATAGGCCGACACCGGGACGTGGTCGCGGAATATTCCCCCGAGCAGTTTGGCGACGGGCTGGCCGGTGGCTTTCCCCAAGATGTCCCAAAGCGCCATTTCGATCCCCGCATAGACGTGGGCCGGCACGAAGGTTTCATACGCAATCCGAAACGACTGGGCGATCCGGCTCATCCGGTCCACTTCCCAGCAGTCCATGCCGCGAAACCGCTCGGTGAGAAACCGGATTGCCTCCACGGTCGCCTTGCCTCCGTAAGTTTCGCCGATCCCGGTGATACCAGCCCGGGTGCGCACTTGCACGATGCACCGGGTGGTGCCGGTTTCCACACCCATACTCCATCGCAACGGGGCCACCATGGGCACCGTCACTGGGGTGGCGTCAATGGCTTCAATGCGAAGATTCGATTCCATCGTGTCTAGCTCCTCTCGGTTAGTCGCCAAGTTTGAATTTCGTACGGCCCGATGTCGCAGGCAACCCTCGCCTGCTTGAGATACGGGCCTAGATCCTCTTCGCAGAGGGTTGCGCGTTGCATGCCAGCGAACCGCGAGGACACGGTCAGCGCAACCTGGCCCGGATGACCATAGGGTTCATGGAACCGGAGGATCCATCCGTTGCCGTCTTCCGCTGGCTTGAAAGCATCCAGAAGCACCGGATGTCCCTCGACTCGGACGGGCGGTCCGCCATTGCCGACGGGGAGCGATCCATTTCCCACGATAAATGGCTGATTAAACGCGTGGGCGTGTTCCGCCACCTGACCTCCTGGGAGGTCGTGGTCGAAAGGGATAACCGCGTATTGGAAGTGATGATTCCCAATTTCTCGGGCCATCACTGTCCCCGACTTTCCAGCAATGAATTCGGGAACCAAGTGGCGTTCCATGCCGGGAAAGGCGTACATCGCGCGCGACTCGACCGCGGAGCGCCGATAGCCGTCATAATGGTTTGCCGCCCGCAAGAGCACCAAGTACCAGGTATCCGCCTCGAACCAGTAGCCCGGAGTCCCCCGGTTGGCCACCGCGAGCCCTCGCTGTCCTCCGCTTGCCGCAAACGTTTGCGCTGCGTAATGGCCCTCTGGCCGAGCCGTGATGGCGAAGGGCGTCTCGTAGCGGATTGGAGCACCCGTCTCCCGGGGAAAACGAACCACGAGGAGCCCGTCGGGCATGCGCACTCCATCTAGGTAGACGTCGCAGTCGATTCGAGGCGTATGTCGTCCGAAGAAAAAGATCTGGCGTAGGCGGCCTCCGAAGGCGGGGCGGCCCACCCCCACTTCGTATCCCAGGGGACTCTCCTCGATCCAACATTCATCGGGGGGAGCTTGTTGGGCATCCCGGCGGCCGTCGAGGTCGAGTGGGCCCTCCAGGTCGGGATTGGTCTCGTGCCAGACCTCCACGCGGTGGGCGAGGTCGTCGGCTTGCCAGAGGCCGGCGCCGGTCCGATTCCGGATCCAGGGAATGGTCCCGGTTTGCGGTCGCACGCAAACCCGATACCCGGGAGTTTCGAGCATGATGTCGGCGGTGGTGGGTTCCATCCAACGTCGGGTAACCGTGGGTTCTCCTGGGTGGCGTGCCCAGGTCAGCATGGTCGAGTCGAGCCCATCCAAGGCAACGACGCTGGTGACGGGCGAGCCGGGGGCCACCTGGCGGGACGGAAGGAGATTCCCGCCTGCGTCGCACAGCGTCCATAGCGAGGTCGCATCGGGCGGCAACACCGTAATCCGGTCCTGGCGGCGAAAGCCCAGCGAGTTAAAGACGCAAAGGCCCGGGGCCCCTAAACCGCCGGCGAGCACCCGTGCCTGAATGCCGATAAGTACGTCTTCCGCCAGCGCCAGTCGTTCCAGGGCACGCTCGAACACGCGGTCGCTGCAACTTCCCCCCATGGTGTCATGGAACTCGGAGAGCAGTAATGCTTGCCAGCCGGGCCGGAGCGCCGCCCGAACCTCGGCGGCTACCATCCCGAACGACCCGGCGAAGGCTTCGGTGGCTACCAGCGCGGATTCTAGCCAGCGGTGCCGAATTTTGAACCCTGACCGATTATCGAAGGTACCGCGAAGGTCTTGGATTCTCTGCGGCGGATTAAAGTCCCAGTTCACACTCGGAAGTTCGGTTCCGCACTCCGCGACCGCGTCAAAGTACTGACTCGGCGTAGCCAGCCGGATCCCCGCGTTGGGGACGCGTTTCCACACGTGCCGGGCCACCGCGTCCACGATGTCTTTTCCGGACATTTCGGGCCGGACGACGTCGCCGCCCCAGGGGACCAGCCACACCCCGTGCTGACTGTGATGAGCAAGCGGCACGATTTTCTCAGCAAGATTGCCCGGTCCGACAGAATAGTGCGCCGGCATCCAGTGAGTCAAAATACGGCTCCCATCCGGTCCCTCGTACCAGAAGTCCGCGGGAAATTCCTCGACATCTCGGTCCGGGGGCAAGTCCCGGCCGAACACATACCCCCGATAGCCCGCTTGCCGGAGAATCTGCGGGAGTTGCGGAATCTGTCCAAACTGATCGATGAACCACGCAACTTGCGCTTTCTGGCCCAGGTGTTCCTCGGTCCAGGATTGGCCCGCGAGAATCTGGCGCACCAGGGATTCCCCGGAAGGCTCCGCGAGTTCCGGGGATGTTAGGAGACCCAAAAGCGGTTCCCACTGGCCACGGGCGACGGCATCGCGCCACTCGACCTGATCCTCGTTGCTGAGTCGGTCCCAAACGGGAGCCATGACGCTCACCTGGTCCTGGGTGAAATGATACGTCGGATCCTGAGCCACCCGGTGCAAGGCTTCTTGGATAATTTCGAACGCCCAGTCGATTGTGGTGTCATAGGTCCAATACCATTCCGTGTCAATGTGGGAATGCGGTACCACGAACACTTGCAGGTCCATAAAACGCCCCCCTATTCGGATGCCACCCGTCCGCGGGGCAAGCTAGAATTTTAGGGCCCCAGCGGTTAAACCACGCACAAACGTTTTTCCCGTAACGGCCAACAGCAAGAGCAGTGGCACCGTGCCGATGAAGTATGCTGCCATTTCAGGTCCGAATGCGGTGGAGTACTTGCTCGAAAACACCACCATTCCCAACGCCAGGGTCCGCAAATGGTTCTCGTTGATCACGACCAACGGCCAGACGTAGTCGTTCCACGTGGTGAGAATCTCCAAAATGGCCACCGTGCCGAGCACGGGTTTGCTCAGCGGCAAGGCGATTCGCAAAAAGGCGTACCATTCGGAACCGCCTTCGACCCGACACGCCTCAAAGAGGTCGTTCGCCAGCCCCGCGAAGAATGTGCGGAGGATAAACACGGCAAGCGCCTGGCCGGTCGCGATGTACGGCAGGACGAGACCCCAATACGTATTCAGGAGGCCCAGGGACTTGACGATGGAAAACAGTGGGATGAAGGTCAGCAGGAACGGAATCATCATCATCGCGATGATGGCATAGTACAGAAAGGTCCGCCCCGGAAAATCCAGCCGGGCGAAAGCATACGCCGAGAGGCTGCTGATAATCAGCACGCCCAAGGTGCTAGCGCCGGACACGATCAAGCTGTTGACGATATACCGCCATATCCGTGAAAAGGCGTTCACATAATTATTCCAGTGAAACGGGGCGACAAACCAGCCAATATGGAGGTAAAACTGGGTATCCGTCTTTAGCGACGTGATCACCATAAATAGCAGGGGATAGAGCGCGAGACATCCCAGCAAGCCAAGAAACGTGTAGGTTCCGATTGGGCGGCGGGCGGCTTTGAACATTCGGTCTCGTCCCTTCCTTCGGGGCTGTGAATCTCAGAATTCAACCGGACGCAAAATGCGCGTAATCGCGACATTGACCACCAACGTAAGGGCGAATACTACCACTCCAATGGCGCTCGCATACCCGAACTGTTGGTTCAAGAAGGCGTCCTGGTAAATCACCAGACCAGGCAGTATGGTGGCGTTTCCGGGGCCGCCGTTGGTCAGAATCAGGACTTGGGTGAACGTCGAGAGCGTGTTGATGACGGTGAGCAGTAGCAGCAGGCGCAGTTGGCCAGACAGCAACGGAAGTTCGATGCGAAAAAACCGTCGAAGCTTGGATGCTCCATCCATGTCCGCGGCTTCCCTCACCTCGTCAGGAATGGCCTGCAGTCCCGCTGTATAAATAAGCAGACCGAATCCATCGACCCAGGGAAACCCCATGAACATAATCGCGTACAAGGCGGTATTCGGGTCGCCCAGCCATGGGCGGGCCAACGCCCCGAGTCCCACGCCGTGCAGCAGGGCGTCGATGAGGCCGCCGAGCGGACTGTAGAAGAAGCCCCAGACTAATACGAACACCACGGTCGGAACCACCAAGGGAACCACGAACACCATACGCATCCAATATTGCGCCACGAAGCTTCGGAGCCCGAAAATCAGGCGGGCGACCAACAAGGGAACGGTCAGTTCGACCAAGACGCCCCAGCCGGCTAGCTTCACCACGTTGAGCAACGACTGCAGGAAAACGGGATCCCCCGCCAAGAGGCGAAAATTTTCCAGTCCAATGAACTGAGGCGGAGAAAACCCGTCCCAGTTGGTGAACGCGTGATACACGGCGGAAAGCGCCGGTCCATACAGAAAGACCGCTGCGAAGCATAACGAGGGGAAGACGAACCCATAACCGACCAATGAGCGGCGAGCGATCGCCCGCCGTCTCTTGCCGACATTTACCAACGATAGCTCCGCCAACGGATTGGACCGGGTCATTGCCCGCCGACCCATGTTTTCGTCTGCAGGGCAGCTTGACGAAAGAGGTTTTCCATCTGGCTCATGGCCTGGCCGAGGGACAGTTGACCGTCCACATAGCTCTGCATGACTTTGACCTGGGACTGCTCAAACCCTGGTCCCAGCGCGGTCTCCGCCTCGGATATGCGGCTCGGATGGTCCATGATATACCGGACCGTCTCGAGCAACGCCCGCGTTTTGGGCGGCCCGCCAACGGGGGTTCCGGGCGCATTGGAGACATATCCCGAGTCCCACGCAAATCGCTCCTGGTTCTTTGGTACGGAAAGATATTGAATGAAGTTGTCCACGGCCGCGGCGGTGTGCGTCGTCTTTGCGGTCGATGTCACCGCAAACGGGCAGGCCCCCCATCCACCCCACACTCCCGTGCCATGGTACCCCGGGGTTGCGGCGGAAGACGTCTTCTTTGTCAGCTGCGGGATGGGGAACACGCCATAGTTCAGGTCGGGCATTTTGTTGAGAGCCGGTATGACGTAGGATCCGGCATAGAACATGGCCACTTTGCCCCGTTCAAACATGGTTTGCGAGTTGTTGGTCGCGCTCCCGGTGCCGACTCCTGCCGCTCCCGGTTCGAAGTAAGCGGACCATGCTTTCAGGAGCTTCCAGGCCGCTTCATATCGCGGGTTGGTGGTCCGGAAGGCTCCGGTGTCAATGGCCCGCACCAGTTCGGGAACGGTCACCAGCTTCGTTTGGCTGTGCGTCAACTGATTAAAGATCGGCTGCATGGTAAGGCTCTCCAAGGCGGCCATGACGGACGGAATCGGATCACCATAAACGGTGTCACCCAGGTCGAATCCCATCGGGATGACCCCAATTTGCTTTAGCTTTCGCATATCTTGCAGGAATTGGCCCCAGGTGGTTGGCACCTGATGAATGCCCGCCTTCCGAAAATCCGTCTTGTTGTACCATATCCCGGCATCCTGGCCGCTCCACGCAATGGACCAGTACTGCCGGTGAAATTGCAATTCCTGGCGGACCTTGGGCGCGAACAGGCCGTACAGATGGTGGTTGCCCGGCACATAAGGGTCGGGGGCATTCATCAACCCCGTCAAATTCATATACCAGTGCCGCGGAATATCCTGCCAAGGTTCCATCGCGACCGGCGGGGCGATAATTTGAGGCGCTGTGCCTTCGGCGAGCACCGTATTTTCCCAGAGCACGAAATTGCTGGCGTTCGTGGGGGGCGGCACGATCGTCAACCGGATGCCCGGGTGCGTCTTCCGATACGACTTGAGAACTGTGGAGGCAAATCCCGGAGCCGAGTTTTGGCTAAAGCAGAGCCAGTCAAAGACCTTGAGATGGGCCTTAAGATGAGCCCCGGGGACGGACTTGGCCGCCGGCACTTTCACGGCCCCCAGCGTGCCAAATGCAACCAAACTTAGGACGGCTGAGGATCCGATCACGGAGCGGATCATTCTTTTCATAGACTCTCCTCCTCCTGGGTGAATCCGGGTGGGTTTCTCTGAGTGAAATAAGCATGTTACAGAATGATTATGTCGCCGATTCGATCTGGAGTCAACCTCCAGTCGATAAAAAATCGAGAGAAATTTCGATCATCCTTAATAAACGTTCGCGAGCAAGCCACCATCTACGATGACAGAACTGCCGCTAACGAACGACGCGTCGTCGGATGCCAAGAACGCCAGCACTTTCGCAACCTCAGTGGGTTGGGCGATGCGCCCCAGCGGATAATGTCGCGACACCGCTTGGCGGGCGGCTTCGGGGTCCGGCTGAAACCGAAAATACTCAGCGACCAACGGGGTTTCCACATCTCCGGGGCAGACCGCCGCCGCCCGAATGCCATGCGATCCATACGCCAGCGCCACGGAACGCATGAGCGCGATCATCCCTGCTTTGGTCGCACCGTACACGGCCAAGTCAGGATCGGCGACCAGCCCCAACACCGAACTGGTGAACAAGATGACGCCATGCCCCTGTTGCATCAACACCGGGAGCACAATCCGGCACCCGTTGAAGCTTCCTTTGAGGTTCACCGCGATCACTCGGTCAAAGTCTTCGTCCCCAAACGCGTGCAAAGGTCCCATGATTTGGACCGCGGCATTGTTCACCAGGACGTCGACACGCGCATAACGACGCAGCAGGTGTTGCACCGCGGCGTCGAACTGGTCGAAGGCACTCACGTCGGCGGCGAGCGCCACGGCCTGCCCTCCCAAGGCCTCAATCCGGCTCACCACCTCGCGGGCTTTCCCGGGATCGACATCCAAGACGCCTACTGCGGCACCGCTCTCCGCAAACACCTGCGCCGTTGCGGCCCCGATACCCGATCCGGCGCCCGTGATCAAGGCCACTCGGCCTTCTAAACGTTTCATGCCTGCTCCGCTTCCTTTCCGGTAATGTGTCCGTCGCGCGCCACATGAGTCACCGTCTGCCATCCACGATGGACGATCGCCGCCACCTCTGTCTCCCATACGGTGCCGGGAGCCAGCACCACGGTCCGGCCGGCGCGACTGGCCTCGTCGATGCGCGAGGGAAAGCTTGTCCAGGGTTCTAGGGCCACATGGTAGTGGCCCCGCCATCCACCGTAGACGAGCCACAACCAGAGGACGGGGAACGCCTCCTGGGAAAACGCCAGCGCAAACCCCGGTGCGCCGCGCGGGGCCGACAAGGCCAGCCATCCGCCGCTCAGGTCGTATGCATAGGCAAATCCGTAGACCCCTCGGTGGGCCGGGGGGACCTGCCGCAAATCGAACTCCCGCTGCCGGGGTTCCCCAACCCACGGCCACGCGTAGGTCTCGCCGGGTGTTCCGAGATCAGGCCCACTAGCCTCCGCGATCTGAACATACCGGGCGGGCACATCGATGCGGGAGCCCGGTTCCACGGCGAGTGCCGGGTGGATGCCGAGCATGAACTCAATCGCCGCAGCTCCCAGATTCGTCACCCGATAACGCAACGAGACGACCGGCTGGTCCGGATGCAGGGTGATCCACTTGTCGACGCGGGCCGGCGTAATCACGCCTTCCGCCCACATATGCAACGATGGTCCCACCTCGCCGGATTCCACGGCGTGCTGCCATGGACGGGTCCAGAGTTCGCCGAGATACGGCCGCGCTTCGCCCTGAAATGTCGTGGGCGCGCCGTTCGGGAAAGGATCATCCCATCCCCCCGACCACCAGTCGTCGAAGTTGGCACCGAACGGCGCTGGAGCCGGTGGGCGACGAGGATTGTGCCACAACAAGTTCTTGCCCGAAGGGAAATCCCAGAGGTTGTAAATCTTGGCGCCCAAGCCGACCATCACGTCCAGCCGCACCCAGGCATTCTCGACGACGACGGTTTCGATTCCCCGGAACGTCCAGCCACTATGCACCAGCGTGGCCAACGGATATCCCCCCTTTGCCCTGCTGCAGCACGTGCATGCTCTGATCAAAGGCATCCAACGTGCGTGTGATGTCCTCCGAGGAGTGGGCTGCGGAGACGTACAGACGACCGCCCGGCAGCAGATACACATTGCGCTTCAGGCACTCGACCAGGAGGAGGTTGTACGTCGCCTGGTCTGCCCTAGCGAAGTCCTGGTAATCGCGAGGCGGGTTCGCGCGGCCGAGTAGAATTTGCGCTACCCCGCCCACGTGGGGTATCTGCGCGGGAATCCCGTAGTGCTTGAAAATGGTGATGAGGCCGGAGGCCAACGCGTCTGTGGCGTTGAACAGGGTGGAGAGGGTCTCCGGTCTATCCAGCACCTCCAAGGTGGCCAAAGCCGCCCGCAAGACGATGGGGTTGCCGTTAAAGGTTCCGGCGTGAACCACTCCCCGTCCGTTGGCCAATTCCATGATGTCGGTGCGGCCCACCACCAGGCTCACGGGATATCCATTGGCCACGGCTTTACCCAAGACGACGAGATCGGGCGCCACGCCGTACCTTCCGGTGGCACCGGAAACGCCCGTTCGAAATCCGGTAATCACTTCGTCGAAGATGAGCACGCTGCCCGACTTGGTCGCGAAATCGCGGAGCATCTGAAGATAGCCCGCGATCGGCGGCACTACCCCGGAATTACACAACACCGGTTCGGTCAACACCGCGGCGATGTCCTCGCCGTGTTCCGCAAAGACTTGGCGAATGGCTTCGGGATCGTTCCACGGGCAAACCAGAACATCCGACAACGCAGACGGTACCTGGCCAAGACTCTCCAAACGGGGGACATTCGCCTCGCTGGGGGGCGGGCGGTACGATACCAAGACGGAATCTGCCCAGCCGTGATAATGGCCGACAAACTTCACAAACTTGCGGCGCCCGGTTGCCGCTCGAGCCAGTCGCAAGGCCATTTGGACGGCTTCGGTCCCCGTGTTGCTGTACAGCACACGTTCCGCAAACGGGAACCACGGCAGGATTCGCTCCGCCACTTGATATTCCAACGCATGCTGCGCCCCGAAGGTTTCTCCGCGGGCCACCTGATCGGTCACCGCCGAGACGACCGCCGGGTGGCAATGCCCTAAGATGATGGCCCCCCAACCGAGGACATAGTCCGTCAGGCAGTGCCCGTCGACGTCCCATTGATAGGCGCCGCTGGCCCGTTCGAAGAACAGCGGGTGTGGCAGCGCTGCGGCACGCATACTCGTCGACACCCCACCGACCAGACTCCGCTTCGACCGCTGCCACAAGGTGTACGACGTGGCCCACCGACTAGTGTCCATGTTGCGGAGCCTCCCTTAAGCCCTCGTATAACCCGCCTACCGCCTCCTGCAACCTACGGCCCAACACCCGCACCCGCTCGTCGTCCATGCGGCTGGATGGTCCGGAAACACTGAGCGCTCCAATCACCTGACCCCCCGTGACGTTCGGGATGGCAACGCCCACACATCGAACCCCTGCAACTGACTCTTCGTCATCGACCGCATATCCGTCACGCCGGACGGCGGCAAGTGTATCTGCCAGGGAAACGTGCGTCGTGGAGTCCACGTAGTCGTCCGGCGAGGGCACGGCGGCCAAAAACGCGCGCCCCAGAGAGGTGTTCTCGAACGGCACCGGATCGCCCTCGTGCTCCGACACCCGGAAGGCGCGAGGGCTTTCCAGAATGACGGCGTAATACAAGCGTCGGTTTCGAATTAAGGCCAAGTTGACCGTTTCCTGGGTTTCGCGGTGCAAGGCGGTCATTGTTTCTAGGGCAGCCACCTTGAGCCGATTGCCTGTACGTGCCACCAGGGCCAGCCGCATGCAAGCCGGGCCCAGTTCATACGTGCGTGCGCCCGCGTCCCATTTAAGATACTGCTCTGCCAGCATTGTCTGGGCGATCCGAAACGCCCGCGTCTTGGAAATGGCCAGCCGCTCTGCCAATTGATCCAGGCTCAGTCGGGGCTCTTGGAAGTCGAACAGCCCCAACAGCTCCAAGGCCTTGACCACGATATCGATCGAATAGTCCCGAGAAATAATCCCACCCCCTGTTTCACCTAATGATAATCCTGTTTCATAGTCTAGAGAAGTGGGGCTTGCGATGCAAGAGGGAATCTGCGACGATCCAATTGCGAGGTGCAATTTGCTAAGATCAGAAGCATCAGATTTTCGTCGCCAATCGATCCCATGGGAAGCCTCAGATCTAGCGCTCAGTCGAGCATCCGACAGCGGTTCTCTGGTCCCCCTTCTGGCTGGCTCGATCGATAGGCGTAGGTGTGGGGCAACTCGTCTGCAACGGGGTCCGAAATTTTGGGTGGAGGGACTGTGGGTTGCGTCGCCGCGTTTGCCTCGAGCCGTGGCGACGGCCCTGCTTTTTCGGGGTGCTTCGATCGGATCAAAGCCGTCGCGAGCCACTTGGCGCACCATGCCGGAGACTGGATAGTGATAGCATCCGACAGCCTGATAACCCGCCATGCCTCGTTCTCCATCACCACAACCTGTCCTCCGGCTTGCGTGCCAGCCACTCTTAACTGGCTCATGCCAATCTCCGTGAACGTCGGCGGTCCGCAACTTACTCATACGAAACAACCACAGTGAAGACATCGGGCGCGCTCGTCCATCCCACGCGTGCACCGTGGGCGTCGACCTCAAGTGGGACTCGGTCCGAGCGGACGGCAGTCCGAATGGGCCGTCTGCTGGGATGGCGAACGATTAGCCAAATTTGGCCTGGCGCGGTCCTGGCAGGCATGTGCACTTCCACCGTAACCTGATCGTCTGATGTACCGGCCATGGTGTAACCGACGGGACCAAGAAACGTTGGCATCTCGTGCAAAGAAATCTTTTGCCCTACTTCCAGCCAACGCCAGGGAACACCGGCGGCTAGCTGGAGTTTCCAGGTTGCGACGAAGTTGCGAAGACAACCTTGTAGTTATCCAGAAAATGCTGCTATCGTTGTGGCTATCCAAGATGCCTTGCAATGGCTAATAGAGTAACTTTCCGGATAACCATAGATACTCTCGAAAAGACATAATACCTCGCGCTGAGGCTAATCACGTAGGAAAGTTCTATAACATCGCGCATCCCTCAACCCCTTTCAGGAAAACGATTTCGGCCGATTAGGCGTCCGTAAGTAGGAAACTTCTGCTGGTACACGAGGACGTTAGTCCGTTATGACGAACCTTTCGGAGTCCCAACCTGACGTATTGGGCACGCATGTCCGGATATGGGTCTGCCGCACAATTCTTGGTGATTTGCATCCAGCCACGCGGGGGATGACCGTGGTCTCAAGGACATACAACCGACCAAAAAGAATCTCCCCCAGGAAATGGTGACAATTATTATCGGGGCACCTGCGCGATCACAACTTGTTCGCCAGGTGGTGCCAGTCGACCGATTGTGGGTGCGCGAAGAGTTGGTCCCAAAAGAGCGTTGCCGTCTCCCGCGAATTCCGGCGCATACGACGGAGTTCTGGAGGGGATAAATGGACGTGGGGTTCTTGACCAATTTAGTATGTATCTATATAATATGTGTAGTTAGTAAGTATTAAAGGAGGATGCTGACATGTGGAAATTTGAGCATACGATGATAACACCGGCAGGGCTGGCGGGGATCTGGGCCCTGTACAGTGATATCACAACATGGAGCCAGTGGGACCAGGGGATTTCACATGCCTCGTTGGATGGACCCTTCGCGTCAGGCACGAGAGGCCTGTTGCAGCCGCAAGGCCAGGAAGCATTGCCCTTTCAACTCACGGCGGTAGACCCCCTCCGGGGATTCAGCGATGTCACCGAGATCCCAGGAACGGGGATCCAAATTCACTTCACACACCGTCTGGAGCAAGTGGAAGAGGGTACGAAGATCACGCATTCGGTGAGCATCACTGGCAGCAATGCCGATGCGCTGGCTTCGAATCTGGGGCCTGACTTAACCCACGGCATTCCCCACACCATGGAGCGATTAGCCACGATGGCGATGGCCAGGGAGCAGGGTCATGCGGACTGAAGGCCTGGGCCCACAGTGCCGATTCTGGGTGGGGGTGGTTTCGGCTGCCCATGTGTCTACCGGTGTGCAAGGAGGATTCGCGCAACTTAACCACGGGAAGGCTGCGCCTCTGCGCAAGATGGCGCAGGGAGACTGGCTCGTGTATTATTCCCCACGCATGGATATCCATCGCGGCACACCGGTGCAAGCCTTCACGGCGATAGGGTGCATGGCCGATGACCTTGTGTATCCCTATCCGGTCTCCGAGCGGTTTATCCCGTTCCGGCGCAACGTCCGCTATGCGCCGTGCCAGGCCGTAAAGATTGCCGGAATACTGGGCGCTCTAAGTTTCACCCAGGACTCCCCGCATTGGGGATATCTCTTCCGCCGGGGGCACTTTGAGATAGGGCGGGACGACTTTCTCACCATTGCCCAGGCCATGTTGGGGGAAGCCTATGAGTTCGGAGTTTAGTGACGCGCAGGATAGCCCAGGGTTTTTGCTCTGGGAGGTGACGAATCTCTGGCAAAAAAAGATACGGCTGGCCCTGGAACCTTTGGCCCTGACACACATCCAATTCGTTCTGCTGTTTTCTAGCCACTGGCTGGTCAGCCGAGGCGGCGGCGCGGATCTTACCCAGATCCAGTTGGCGCAGTATGCGCGCGTCGACGTCAATGTGACTTCCCAGGTACTGAGAGAGCTGGAACGCAAGGGCTATATCACCCGAAGTACCCACCCTACGGATACTCGTGCCAAGGTGATTGCCCCGACGCCGGCAGGCACTGAGCTCGCGTTACGCGCGGTGCAGGTGGTTGAAGCGGCAGACCGGGAATTTTTCTCTGCCCTGGGCCGTGAGCAAGAGCACTTCATCCAGATGATGCGCCGGTTGCGTTGAACTCCCTGCACCATCGCTCACCCCCGTCCGACCTCGACCGCAAAGGCTAAACCCCGGGGTATCCCTGCCGGTTCCCGGGCGGCGCTGGATGCGGTTCAGACGCCTGGCTCAGGTGGGCCGAGGTCGGAGCTCTGCGCCGCCTTTGGCACTCGCGTCAAGCTCACCCAACCCATTGTCATCGCAAGCCAGACTTGGCGAGACGGGCTCGGGAGTCGGCGGTCGGGGGTGACTCCATGCTGGTCGGCGCGGCTTCTAACCGGGCGGTCAGCGTTAACAGATTCGAGCCGCGCATGACCATCATCACCAAGCGCCCACCGATCGGACTCTTGGCTAAAATCCGGCCCAACTGGGCCGCCGTGTGAAGACGCTTGCCGTTGATCATGGTCAGAAAGTCCCCCGCCTGAAGACCAGCCCGGGCCGCGGGTCCCTGCCCAGACACGGCTACCACAAACAAGCCGACCGCTCCGGGCGGCCCCGAGGCTACGGTGATCCCCAGCCATGGCCTGCGTACCGTGCCGTAATGTAAAATTTGACTCACCACGTTGCGGACCACGTCACTCGGGATGGCGAATCCGATGCCTTCAATGCCGGCTTGAGAGATCTTGCTCGAATTGATCCCAATGAGCCGGCCGTGACTATTGAGCAGCGGTCCGCCGCTGTTCCCGGGGTTGATGGCAGCGTCGGTTTGAATGAGATGATACTCCTGGCCGTCCCGGGTGATGACCCGATCCTTCGCGGAAATCACCCCCACCGTCACGGTCTGGCTAAGCCCGAGCGAGTTTCCAATGGCCACCACCAGTTGCCCCGGTTCAATGTGCGACGAGCGCGCGAAGTCGACCTCGGGCAGCGGGGCACGGGCATGAATCCGCACCACCGCCAGGTCGGTGGGAGGGTCCACGCCCACGATCTGACCCGCGAGACTGCGATCCCCCACCACCACCTGAATTCTGGTCGCGCGTTCCACTACATGATAATTGGTGACAATATTCCCCTTGCTGTCGATCACGACGCCGGACCCGATGCCTTGCAGTTTGTGCGCGGAAAAATTCTTGACCAATACGACCGAGGGAGCCACCTGTTTTACGACCGCCGGGGCGGGCCACCAATGGTCCGCGGGGTAGCCCCGGCCCGCCCATTGGATGCCCATCCCCAGGCCAAAAATCAGTCCCAATAGTCCCATCCCCCAGGCGAGCCACCCCCGACGTGCCATGCACCCCACTCCTTTCATTCCCGCACACCATATGTGGTTGGAACGCGAAATAGGACAAGAGGCACGAATGCGATGGCTACCGAGGCCTGATGGATTCCATGTTATCAAGCGACCGAGAGCATTCCTGGCCTAATATACCGACGGCGGATGGCAGAGGCATGCTCAACGATTTTCGGCGCTGCATCCGGGAGAAAACCCGATGCGCACCAAGAATTCCCGGCGCGTCATATAATAAGGAGAGCGTTATCGGAAGTCCTGGGGTAAATAACTGCTAAAACAAATCACATGATATCTATGTACATCGCATCATAAGGTGTATAATATGGGTATGCTGGTGAATATTGGCAAGGCTGCGAAAGCACTGGGTGTCCATCCGGAAACGCTCCGGAGATGGGAAAAAGAGGGGAAAATCCCGGCTCCTTTGAGAACCCCTGGAGGTACGCGGCGTTATGATGTCGATC
>JAJZZH010000054.1 GCA_021797675.1 Bacillota bacterium
CACGATATTCAAGCCCCAGGCCGTTACCGTCTTGACGCCAGACGCCACCGCATCCCGATACTGCCCCGTGCCGACGACCTTGCGGCCCGTCTTGTGAAATAGGGTATCATCGAGCAGGAGCCAGAGTTCTCGCAAACCCCGCATTTGTCGTGCGACTAAATGGTGCACCATCAGATGAGCCCAGACGCGCATTAAGTCGGACTGTTGGGGCCACCGCCCTTCGCGGCAAAAGGCGACATAGGCCTCGTACCGGGGCCGGTCGGCCCCGGCGATCATTTGCCAGAGCCGTGTGCCTGTCCGGCGACCTGGACAGAGGACCCAGGCCATCAACAATTCGATAAATCGGTCCGCGCCAGGTTTGGTGAACAATTGACGGAAAGGTAGCAATAGTTGGTCCCATTGTCGTAACGTGGCCTTCACAGGTATCACCTCTGAAGATAACCGTAAAGGAAAAAACCCGCTCTGTCCACCAAAATATTGGTACTTTCTCCTTCAAAATCGTCGACGACGACCAGGTCACTCGAACCGCCTCTCTCAATGTGTATACCAATGACTTACATGACTTACATCGCTTCCGCGAATAGCGAACCATACCTATTTGAGTGGGACCACGAACTTCCACCCCAATTATCGGAGTAACTCCCTAAAAAACCGCAAACTCCACGGGCTCGGTCATCCGTTGCACAGCGCCGATACCACCCTGGCCGCACTTCCTGAAATTGGCACAACGCAAAAAGGGCGGGGTGTACCTGTCATGATCGACCGACTATCCAACTGGCAGTACAGCACGTTGGGCGCGCCGTCATGGTGACGGAAGTCATTGCGAATTTTGGCTCCAATGCGGCCTTCAGGTATGAGTTTGCGCAGATCGTGGAACAATTTGGGAAACAAGGTGCTCCGCGCCCAACGTGGCACAGGCCCGCGGGGTGAATCGGGCATAAGAAATAGGAGGCACGCGCGAGGTCTTCGGCGCGCGTAACGGGTGATGAAAAACATTTGGTGGATGGCGGCGATTGCCGCGCTGATCTGGATTGGGGCACGAAGTTCCGCCAATCCATACGGCCCCGCGGAAACTGCCTTCAATGCGACGGGGGCGATTCCGTCGGGGTATAGCCTTAACGGATGGGTGGTCCTGCCTCCGACCACCCATCCGCCATCCCTAGGTACCCTGGTCAACCATTTGGCTCGTCGGGGTCACGTTTTCGGCGCGGTGCGCACCTCGGTTGGACTGAGCTACCGCAAGGCTGAGATCCTCAGCCAGCGCGGCTCGGTGCGCACCCAACTGGTCGTCGAGCGCTTGGCCTCGGGAGCGACGTACGCCGTCGTCAATCGCAGTGTCGGCAATGGATTTTACGGGCTTTCCCAAAGCATCCGGTGGACCGACCAGTTGTTGCAGGAATCCCGCCCTGACCATTTGACCGTCAACCTGGAAGGCTATATTCACGGTCGTCTGCGTTCGACTAACGCGTCGCAGCTTGTCAAGCAGGCGTTTTCGGCCGTCAACGCCCATTGCGTAAACGGCGTGCAGACGTCGAATTTCGTATCGGTTACGGGCGATACCTCCCTGCTGGCGCCCCATGAAGTTTTGCAAGGCCGTCCGATTAATCTCCAAGTGGCGGTGAATTATAACGCTTATCTTCACGCGACCGAGGTTTTGGTCGGCACTCCGCTCTTGACCGTGACCTACTAAAAAATGGGTGTACCGCCACTATGCGGATATAAATGGGAAAAAGTGGGCAACCTATAGCCGAGCTTGTGAAAGCAGGGCTCCTTCAGAGGTACTGAAGATATCCCTCACAGGAAGAGGAAGCAGGAGGACACATGGCTAGCAGGACGATGTGGAGGATCGTGGCGGCACTTGCCGCATTGATGGCGGCAGTAGGAGTGGGGATTACCGTGGCGATACAAGGGGCGCACCGAATGCAACCGGTCAAGGCTCCGATTCATCATCGGGTAGTCACCAAAACCCAGCGCCCACGACGGTTGCGGAAATCCAAGACCCATCCCAAATCGACGGCGCAGCCTACCGCTGCACCGCTTATGATGCCGGTCGGGGGAAAGATCCTGGCAAACTTTGGTTGGCAATATTCCGGAGCGCTGAACGAATGGTATTACAACCCAGGGGTGACTATTGCCGCTAAAGCCGGCGCGCCGGTACGCGCCGCATGGGCAGGTATGGTGAGGAAGGTGATGTCCCTGCCCACCGGATGGCAAGTGACGATCGACAATGGCGAGCACTTTGTGACCAGTTACTCGCATTTGGGGCAGACCAAGGTCAAGCTCGGCCAAGAGGTCAGTCAGGGGGACATCGTAGGCACGGTCGGGAGCGCCAATCTGTACTCGCATCAGGCGGGCCCACATATGAACTTTCAGATTTACCACCACCAAAAGGCTTCGAACCCGGTGGCATATCTGCACCCTTCATCGTAAGCTACCCGCCAGGCGGAAAAATGCCAGAGCAAGCATGCCGCTCTGGCATTTTCATCTTTTCCGGACCATATACTCAAGCAATTGCGGGGGGAGAAAGGGGCCGGAGGGTGAAAGACCACATCTGGCAGCGCGTGGTGGAGATCGGGAATCATATTCTGAACAGCGGCGCCACCGTCCGCGATACGGCGAAAGTTTTCGGCGTGTCAAAAAGTACCGTCCACAAAGACGTCACCGAACGCCTTCCCAAGGTCAACGCCCAACTAGCCAATGAAGTGAAGAAAGTGCTTGAGGTGAACAAGGCAGAACGCCACCTGCGAGGCGGAGAGGCAACCCGTCAGAAGTTCCGGGGGAAGCGTCCCATTTCTGAATAACGCCAACCGGCACATCCGCCGCCGGGGTTTCATGCCACCCCCGGGTAGGGTAAACCACTGGGTCAAGATGCTCACGGTCGTTGCCCCGACCGCAGAATTTACCTGGCGGCTTTCGCTGTATGCCGCCGGCGGCGTTCGCGCTACCCGTGTCGGAGGACGAACCAGTCTGGGCGCTTTCGGATCGGAAGGGCAGCCAGCAGGAGTCGTGGCGCGCCGACGGCCCTACGCTTCTCCGCCGGTTCGCTCCGAAGCGCCTTGACGGCCGGCGGGTTTGCGATTGACAATGGGATCCCCCTCCTTTATACTCACTTCGACATTATTGTCAAACGCCGCGCCAGGTGTCTTACGCCGGCCATGCCGAGGATTCCGGCGCCCATCGAAGCAATCGCGGGACGCACTCCGAGTGATTCGCGCTACGTCGCCACCAGACGGAGCCTGCCGACAGGTTGACGCAGGTTTGGGTGGCTTGTTTGACTTGGGAGGTGATCGGTTGGGCAAGGATTTCAAGTTTACATCGGAATCGGTAACCAAGGGACACCCGGACAAGGTGGCGGACCAGATCTCGGACGCGATATTGGACAAAATTCTGGCGCAAGACCCCACCGCGCGCGTGGCGGCAGAAACGGTGGTTACCACAGGGCTTGCGCTGGTGGCTGGAGAGATTACCACGGGATGCTACATTGACATTCCGCGCACAGTCCGGGAAACCATCCGGGACGTCGGCTACGTACGGGCCAAAATGGGCTTTGACGCCGATACCGTGGCGGTGTTGACGTCGATCGACGAGCAGTCTGCGGATATTGCGCAAGGGGTAGACCAGGCGTGGGAAATTCGCACCGGCCAGGACGGGGAACTGGACGGTGTCGGGGCAGGCGATCAAGGAATGGTGTTTGGCTTTGCTTGCGACGAGACCCCAGAACTGATGCCGTTGCCCATTAGCCTGGCGCACGCCTTGGCCCGTCGACTTGATGAGACGCGCCAAAAGGAAATTCTCCCGTTTTTGTGGCCGGACGGTAAAACCCAAGTAACCGTGCGCTATCGCGATGGACGGCCGCAGGCGGTGGACACGGTCCTGATCTCGGCGCAGCACAGGCCGGAGACGACGGAGGCCGAGTTGGCTGAAGGCCTTCGGGAGACCGTGATTAAACCCGTGTTGGGTCCCTGGTGGCAACCCACGGTTCGTGTCTTGATCAATCCTACGGGCAGATTTGTGATTGGGGGACCGCAAGGCGACGCGGGTCTCACTGGCCGGAAGATCATTGTCGATACCTACGGCGGCTATGCGCGCCACGGTGGCGGGGCCTTTTCGGGTAAAGACCCGACCAAGGTAGACCGTTCCGCATCCTACGCCGCACGCTGGGCGGCCAAGAATGTTGTGGCAGCGGGATTGGCATCCCGGGTGGAAATTCAGATTGCCTATGCCATCGGGGTCGCTCGGCCTGTGTCGATTATGGTCGATAGCTTCGGGACAGGTAAGGCTGACGATACTCAGTTGGCTGACTGGGTCTCACGTGTGTTCGATTTACGTCCGTTGGCGGTGATCCGAGCCCTCCAGTTGAGACGGCCGATCTTCTTGCAAACAGCCGCCTATGGACACTTTGGCCGTACCGACGTCGACCTGCCGTGGGAGGCCACCAATCGGGTGGAGGAACTTCAGTCGGTTGCGGTCATAGACCCCACGGCTAAAGCCGGGGGCTTGTAGGGATTTTATTCCCGACGGCCGCTTGCTTTCGCCGGAAAGCCCGCCAGGGCGCTATGCCCAGCCTTAGCCGCCGGAATCTTGGGAGCGGGCGGCTCCGTTCCTTGGGTGCAGACTTGGGATGCTTCTCTAGTCTCAAGCTCTGTGGTCCTCCGTTAAAAGCGAGCAGGGGGGGTGGCGAGCGGTGCGGAGGGATGCTGCACCCCGAGGGAATCTTGGCGAGGAGAGCGATTCCTACGAATCCGTTACCAGCCCCTTACGGGGCTCCGAAAGGAGATATATGGTCTTTGTCTTAGACGCTCATAAGAACCCCTTCATGCCGTGTGCCGAAAAGCGCATCCGCC
>JAJZZH010000074.1 GCA_021797675.1 Bacillota bacterium
GACGGCTAGGAGCAAAACTGCGGCCTCCGAAAGAGCGAACAATTCCAGACGTGTTCAGGAATGTGCAGATCTAGGAGATTTCTGCATGGGTCTGTGTAAATATGCTTAAGCACGTTATAGCGGGCGATCCGCTCAGTCCCGCACCAAAACATCGGGAAGCAGGGTGGCCAAAAGGGTATCGAAGGCGTTCGGGCGCTCAATCATGACCAAGTGTCCTGCGTCGGCAATCTGGTGAACCGGGGTAGCAGGCCAGAAGTCTGCGAACCGTTGACTCTGAGCCACCGGCACCATGCGATCGTCGCGGCCCACAATGACGGCCTTGGCGGGAAGTATGTTGCTGAGCCAGCCACTAGCGTCAAACTGATGGGCCGCGGCGAACTGCCGCCTAGCTAAGGCGATCGGGTATCGAAGAATTTGGGATCGGGATGCCGCTCGCAAGGCGGCGGAACAGGTGGGCGCGAGCGATCGCTGAGAAATCTCGGTCAGCGCTTGACGAGGAGCCGTGGTCAAGGATTCCATCAAGCTTGGGTTGACGGTCAGCAGGGGAGCGGTCCCAACCGCAATCCAGCCCGCCACGCGGTCCGGGAATCGTCGGACCATGGTTGCGGCCACTGCCCCTCCCAAGGAGTGGGCCACGATCCACCACGGGTGGGGATAGGTGTCGGCCAGCCAATTTGCCCAAGCGGAAATTAACCGGTCCTCGGCAACGCCGGAAAATCCCGGCAGGGTGGGAAAGAATCCGTGCGGGAAATGACGTCGCTGGCGGCTCCAAATGTCGCCGGTGGAACAGGCGCCGTGAATGAACAGCAGCGATGCCATGGCTCACGGCCTCCAATCTTCGATCCGCTCCGTGTTTGAGGCGATGTCAAAATGCTTCGCGGGCGGCATGAAAGCGCGGCCCCCCGAAGGCCCCCCGAAGAAGGTTACCTTCGCTTGCCAGGTTCCGATGGGGTTCGACCGAGTGCGTTCCAGACCTCAAGCTTGGTGCGGACGCGTCTGATCACCTCGTCGGTGAATTCGACCGTTCCTGTGCTACCGCCCAAATCGGTGGTTTTCACGCCGCTGGCGACGGCCTCCAGGGTTGACTCATAAATGGCGCGCGATGCGTTCTGGGCAGCTTCTTCGTCACTGTAAGCCAGCAGCGACGCGGTGGCGAGAATCATGGCCATCGGGTTGGCGATGTTCTTGCCGAACAAGCTGGGGGCCGTACCGTGGGGAGCTTCGGCCATCACGACCTTCGGCTGCCATTGGTCATCAAACGACAACAGCAACGATTCGGCGCCAGCCAACGATCCGAACATCTGCAGAACCAGATCCGAAAGGCAGTCCCCATCACGGTTGAGGGCTGGAATCACCAGGGCTTCTCCGGCCTTAACCAAAAGCAAAGCATAGGTGGCGTCGATCAGCTGTGGCTCATAAGCCACGTCGGGATGGCGCAGGGCGGCGGCATCCATTTCTTCTTTAAACATGCCCTCATAGACGGGGCTTACGGTAAATTTCGGGCCGCCAAAAACTGTGGCATGAAGCCGCTCCGCGTGCAAAAATGCGTACTCGGCAACCCCGTGACAGACCTTGCGTGATATCTTCTCTGTGCGATAGGCGACTTCATCGCCCGACTCCATCGCCCGCCATTCCTTGGCGCCATAGGCGTCATCCACGGCCATCCGCACGACCGAGATCGGCAAATACACGCCCACGGGTGGGGCAATTCCCGGCATTCGCCGACCGGTGCGCACAATGACGGTGCCTTCGATTTCATTTCTCAAAAGCGCATTCGGACTGCCCACATCGTCTTTCGATTCCGGAGTGATCGTGGCGGCTTTCAGCCCGAACCGACACCGCTTCATGGCCTGCGCCGCATCCGAGACGACCTGGTTGTGCGTGCGTCGACGATTCTCCAGACTGAGATCAAAGCGTAAAATCTCTAAGGGGAACCCGAGGACATCAGGGGACAATACCCGGAGGGATTGCTCCAGGAGTTCTTGACCGGTTTGGTCTCCATCCGTTACCACAATTTGCATACCATATCATCCCGTTTCTTCTCGCATCTCAGCCCAACTTCGTTGCTCCTGCTCCCAGGGCGGCTGACCCATCGGCTAGTATACCACACCGCGGAGAACGCTGGCCGGCCGAAAATGCTCCAAGCCTTGCGGAAAGTTCACCGAATTGCGTCAAACAAGGTTGCGACTTTCGATCCATAATCTTTGGACCATTTGGACCTAGCCAATGATTTTGGAGAGTATAGAAGATTAAACGAATCAGAGAAGGGCTTTGCCCGCCGCCCCCTGCCGAGTGACGGTCGCGCGCGTCAGAGACGGCCGCTAGTCTGTAGCGGGAGGGGCGCGGATGCTGCAACAAAGGGTCGGTGGTCCCGAATGGGAGTGCAGTTCGAGGAGGTTCGCATGCATGGATTGCTTAGGAGACAACGGAACCCCTTGAGAAAGCCAGGACCAGCCGGGGGCTGGCCGACCGCTACCAACGACAGACGTCAGCGGCTAAGTACCCTTCCCAAGGGTTATCTGGCCGTTGTCCCCAACCCTCCATGCACGATCCAAGCCATGGCCCCGGGAGATCGCCGCCGGGGATTGGCGGCAGCATCCTCGGGCCGAGGCCTGCGGGAGCTGTCTCGGTGCCTGCCTGCCTGCGACCCGCGTCTTACTGCGGATTGGTCATCGTGCGACGATCATTTCCCGCGCTTTCCCTGCAGGGCGGGCCTCATCCCTGGCCCGCGTCGCTGCCGGCGAATGACGCCGGCGCCTGCACCTCCCCTGGGTTCTTGATCGCTGTCAGAGCGGAGCCAGACATTGAGTCTATGCAGTGAAACCGGCCGCATTGAGAGATTAGCGGTGGGCTAATGGTATGCGAAGAAGCGCTGGGAGCGCCGAAGAAGGGAGGCAGCGGTGCCGTTCCCGTGGTCAGTTGCGGGGCCGCACACCGCGAGTAAGCAAATGGATGGAAACGTTTCAGGGGCCGAGGTTTCCCATTCGGCCAATAGGTCTGGATCCACGGTGGACGGGAGCAGTCAGAGGGTGTCGCCGTTTCCCGAATTGAAACCGCCTTTCGATCGACATAACGCTCGCTATGAAGCATTTCGTTGTCTCTATTGCGGGAGCGATGATATGCCGGCGCCGTGCACCGCCGCCTGTCCGGCTTCGGTTGACGTTCCCGGCTTTATTCGGGCGATTGCGGACGACGACGTTAGCGCGGCGGGCGCGATCGTGTTCCGCGAGAACCCGCTCGGGGGGTCTTGCGCCCGAGTCTGTCCGGTGGAGGAATTGTGCGAGGGGGCATGCGTTCTCGAACAGCAAGCGAGGCGTCCGGTGTCCATCGGACGCCTTCAGCGTTTCGCAACGGATGTCTGTTTGGCCGAAAGCCCGCCCGCCGGCAAACGGTCTCCGGATGGCCAAGGGCATGCGCGCCCCAAGGTATCCGTGATCGGCGCCGGGCCGGCCGGCATGGCATGCGCTGAGCGTCTGGCTCGCTGGGGGTATTCCGTGGTTGTCTATGACGCAAGGCCCGAACCGGGCGGGTTGGTCCGCTATGCCATCGCTCCCTACCGGTTGATGCAGGCGCCGTTGCCCGCCGAAATGGAGCGTATGCAGGCGCTGGGAGTGCAATTCCGATTCCGTCAGGCGATATCGGACGAGGAGGCGGTGCGCAGGTTGGCCACCGAGTCCGATGCCGTTTTTCTGGGAGTTGGTCTGGGAGAAGACGTCACCATCCGCTATCCGGGGGATGACCTGCCTGGGATCTGGCAGTCGCTGCGATTTATCGAACAACTGAAGACTGGGCAGTTGCCGCCGGTGGGCAGGCGGGTGGCGGTGATTGGCGGGGGAAACACGGCGATCGACGTCGCCCGGGAAGCTCTTAGGTTGGGCGCGGACGAAGTGACGCTGGTATACCGGCGGACCCGGGCCGAGATGCCGGCGTATCGACAGGAAGTCGCCGACGCGGAACAGGAAGGCGTGCGCTTTAGGTGGCTCACGACGCCACGGAGATTTGTGGGCCAGGATCGGGTCGAATTTGTAGAATGTCAGTCCATGCGCCTAACGGAACCCGATGCATCGGGGCGCGGGCGTCCCGAACCGATTGTTGGCAGCGAGTTTCTGTTGCCTGTTGATACGGTGATACGGGCGGTGGGACAGCAGCGTCGGACCGAATGGCACGCGTGGATTCCCGATCTCAACCTCAAAGACGGCCTGATTGCCGTCAATCCATCCGCCGGACAGACCTCCAATCCAAAGTTCTTTGCCGGCGGCGACGCGGTCAACGGAGGGGCTACGGTGGTGGAAGCGGTGGCGATGGGCAAGCTGGCCGCCGAGGGGATTCGTCGCTACCTGGAACCGAACATGGCGAGCGGGCGGCCGGAGGATGCGGTCGTGGTGCCAACTCCGATCGAACTGGCACCGCAAATGACCTACCGGCAAGGCGTAGCAACCCTGGTCGTAAACCGCGCCTGGTGCAAGGGGTGCAACTTGTGTGTTGACGACTGCCCGGTGCAGACGCTCGCATTGGATGACAGTGAACTGGTCTACGTTAAAGACATGTCACGGTGCATCTTGTGCGGGATCTGTGCGGTGCGCTGTCCGGATTTCGTGTTTACGTTGGATCGAGCTGACATGAAACGCGATGCAGACCGCCAACGGGTTCCCGACAAGGTGGTATAGGTGAGGTAAGAGGAGGTCATCAGATGCGGCTAGTGCAGGGAAACGAGGCGGTCGTGTGGGGCGCGTTGGCCGGCGGCTGCAATTTTTATGCAGGGTATCCGATCACCCCGGCCACGGAGATTATGGAATACATGGCCCGTTTGCTCCCCGGACGCGGTGGCGTGTTTATTCAGATGGAAGACGAGTTAGCGGCCTTGGCCGCCGTGATCGGTGCCGCCTGGGGCGGCATGCGAGGTATGACGGCGACGTCGGGACCGGGGTTCTCCCTGATGCAAGAGCATATCGGCTATGCGGCCATGAGCCAAACCCCATGCGTGGTGGTCGACTCGCAAAGAGTGGGTCCGTCTACCGGACAGCCGACCATGCCCGCTCAGGGTGATGTGATGCAGGCCCGCTGGGGAGCGCACGGCGACCGCCCGGCGTTGGTGATGACGGCGTCGTCGGTCAAAGACGTCTACGATACGACGCGCCTCGGCTTCGAGTGGGCCTACGCCTACCGCGTGCCGGTCATTATCCTGCTCGACGCCGTCCTCTCCCATATGCGAGAAAATATCGAACTGCCCGCCGTGGCGCCCTCGCCAGAGATTTCCCAACCCACCGGGGGCATGTCGCCTCCGTTTGGTCCATATCCCTTTGTGCCGTTTTCCGCCGCCACTCGCACGATCGTCAGCGGGCTGGCCCACGACGAAAGCGGAGCTACGCGCGGGAGCGGAATCGGAGCCGCCAGCGAGCGTATTCTGCAAGGGGCGCTGCGACAAATTGAAAAAGATGCATCCCGGATTGCGCGGTGCCGGACCGATCGGCTGGAAGACGCCGAGTGGGCGATTGTCAGCTACGGCATTACCGCGCGCGCTGCGCGTTCGGCCATCGATTTGCTGCGCAGAGACGGGGTTCGGGTAGGATTGCTTGAGTTACACACCCTGTGGCCCTTTCCGGAGCACATTGTGCGCGAAGTGGCCCGCAAGGTGCGAGGTATGCTGATGCCCGAGTTAAATTTGGGGCAATTGGTGCTGCCACTCAGGTCTGCGGTGGAGGGGATTTGTCCCGTCTCCGCTTTAGGCCGGGCGGACGGCGAATTGTTCACTCCGGAGGCGATCGCGGCGGCGATGACCGAAGAGATCCAACAAATCGAGGTCGGAGGGAGGGTTTCGCATCATGCCTGAAGTGGGAGAGGATTTAAAACGCTACTTGCGATCCGAGATGATGCCGACCGTTTGGTGCCCAGGGTGCGGGCACGGCAATATTGCCCGTTCAATTGCTACCGCGCTCGACCGCTTGGAGATGGATTTGGGGCAGGTGGCCATTTTGGGAGGAATCGGGTGTTCGGGACGCACCCCCTTCTATTTCAATACCAATGCCATGCACACGACCCATGGCCGCGTGTTGGCCTTTGCGACCGGGCTCAAGCTGGCCAATCCGCGGCTTACCATCATCGTGGCGATGGGAGATGGCGACGCGCTGGCGATTGGTGCCGGGCATTTCGTGCATGCAGCGCGGCGCAATATTGATTTGACGGTGATTTTATACAATAATAACATTTATGGGATGACGGGCGGTCAGCAGGCGCCGACTACGCCGTTTTCCTTTCGGTCTACGACGTCGCCGTTCGGAAGCATCGAACCCGCCTTCGATGCGGTGGATCTGGCGCTAGCCGCGGGGGCCACCTATGTGGCTAGGACCACAACCTTTGATTTTGCCGAAATGCCCGAATTCATATCGGAGGCGATTCGCCATCCAGGGTTTGCCATGGTGGAAATCTTAAGCCAATGTCCGACCTACTTTGGTCGGCTCAACAAATTGGGTGATGCGCCCGACATGCTGGAATATGAACGGGACCATACCATTGCCGCCGAAGGATCGACGACTCAGGCTGTCGAGATCACCCGGCAAGACTTGCTGGGAACCCTGCCGGTCGGAGTCTTTCGGCGAGAAATACGCCCCGAATATGTCCATCAATATGCCGCACTCAGCCGGGCGCGGGGGGGGAACTACGGTGAATAGCGCGTGGCATGGGGATCCGCTTCGCGTTCGCCTATCCGGGCGCGGCGGACAAGGGATTATCCTTTCCGGGGTCGTGGTGGCGGAAGCAGCTATGTTGGACGGCAAGTTTGTCGTCCACACCCAGAGTTACGGGCCGGAGGCTCGGTTAGGTGCCTCGAAGTCGGAGGTTGTCATCTCGCGGCGAGAAATTGCCTTCCCCGAAGTTGTGCTGGCCGATGTGCTCCTGTGTTTGTCGTCGGATGCGTACCAGAAATACGGCGGACGGGTGGCTCCGGGGGCGCTCAGCGTGATCGACGACCTCGTCGCGGAAGCGGGACGGACCACAGGGGAAGTGGTGTTGCCGCTCCGGCGAACGGCACGGGAATTGGGCAACGAACTCAGTGCGAACATGGTCGGGCTGGGGGCCTTAATCGCCATCGCCGGCATTGTGGACCCTGAGCATGGCCGACAGGCAATCCGCCAATGGGTTAAACCGGAATTTCGCGACGTGAACCTGAAAGCGTTTGAACGCGGAATGGAACTCGGGGTCGCCCGCGCTGTCGCCCCCTGAGGAGGCGACAGGGCGGGCGGGCCGGAAAAGGCAGGGCATTTGCCGCTAGAGCAGCGCGCCCCGCCGACGGGAGAAATCATGGGTGCGCACCCCGGGGAATTCATGAAGTAGGAAGGAGCAACCATCGTGAAAATTGGAGTCGCTCGCGAGACGGCATCCGGCGAGCGCCGGGTGGCGTTAGTTCCGGACAACGTAAAGCGCTTGCTTGGGAAAGGACACACCGTGATCGTTGAGACGCGGGCGGGCGAGCAAGCCGGTTCCGCCGACGCAGCGTACGTTGCCGCCGGAGCGGAAATGGCGGAGGATTTCGCCTCCCTGCTCGCGCGAGCCGAGGTGGTGGTCAAGGTGCGGATCCCTTCGCAGGCGGAAACGGCGGCTCTTCGGGAGGGGCAGGCCATCGTCGGCTTGCTGCAGCCGATGATGAACTTGGAGCGGATAGAAGAATTACGAGCGCGAGGCGTTACCAGTTTTAGTCTCGACGCGCTGCCCCGCATCACGCGTGCGCAGAGTATGGACGTGCTGTCGTCGCAGGCAACCGTCGCCGGCTACCGGGCGGTGATTTTGGGCGCGCAGTACCTCCCCAAACTGTTTCCTCTGTTGATGACGGCCGCTGGGACGCTCGCACCGGCCCGCGTCTTAATTCTAGGGGCGGGCGTGGCGGGGCTGCAAGCAGTGGCCACGGCCAAACGCCTGGGGGCCCAGGTGCAGGCCTTTGACACCCGCCCGGCGGTTAAGGAACAGGTCGAAAGCCTGGGGGCAACTTTCCTCACGCTACCTTTGACCGTTGAAGCCGCGGAAACCGCGAGTGGCTACGCCCGCCAACTGGACCAGGACGTGGAGGCCCGCGAGCGGGAACTCTTGGCCGAGCCGGTGGCGCTGGCCGATGTGGTCGTCAGCACGGCCATGGTACCCGGTGCCCGCGCACCGCAGCTAATCAGCGCCGAGATGGTGGCCACCATGAAGGCGGGCTCCGTGATCTTGGATTTGGCCGCCGAAAGCGGGGGAAATTGCGCACTGACCCAACCGGGTGACAGAGTGGTTTCCCCCAACGGCGTCGTCATTGAGGGGGCCACCGATCTCCCTTCGCAAGTGGCCACCCACGCGAGTCAGCTGTACGGGCACAACATGCAGGAGTTTCTCGGACTGCTGTTGCAAGTCGGCGTGCGCGAATCAGAGGACCACGGTCCCGACTGGACGCCCACGGAGGACGAAATTCTTCAGGCCACTTGCATTACCCATGCTCATCGCATTCAGCATGGTCCCACATTGGAACGCATCACCGCCCGGGGAGGGGACGCCGTTGTTGTCCAGCAATCTCATTCTTGAGTTATATATCTTTGCGTTGGCCGCCTTTTTGGGCTACCAGCTGATTTCCAAAGTGCCATCGGTGCTGCACACTCCGCTGATGTCCGCCACCAACGCGATTCACGGCATCATCTTGGTCGGTGCGATTTCCCTGGCCACGGTGGCGCACGGCGTCTTAGGCACCGTTATTGCCCTGGCCGCCCTGATCTTGGCCACCATGAACGTTGTCGGTGGATTCGTGGTAACCGACCGCATTTTGGAAATGTTTTCAAAACAACACACCAAAGTGAGTGATACCCGATGACGATCGTGCGCGCGTTAGTGTACCTGATCACCACCGTCTTTTTTGTCTACGGCGTGATGCGGCTGAGACAGCCGGCAACCGCCCGCTCGGGGAACAGCCTGGCCGCTGTGGGGATGTTCTTGGCCTTGATTGTCACCCTGGTCGGCGTATCCATTCACCATCCGCTGATATTGATTATCGGCATTTTGGTGGGCGGGGTGGTCGGCGCCAGCAGTGCCCGGCTGGTGCCCATGACCGCGATGCCGCAAATGGTGGCCTTGTTTAACGGCATGGGAGGCGGCGCAGCCGCCTTGGTCGCTTGTGGCGACGTGCTTCGGCTCGTTCCCAGCGCAAGGACGGGGCCCGCCGGTCTGGCGATTGCCTTGATCGACATTCTGATCGGCGCGGTCAGTTTTTCAGGCAGCATTATTGCCTTCGCCAAGCTGAATGAATGGATGACGGGCCGTCCGATTACCTATCGCGGCCAGCGGACGGTCAACGGCGTGGTGTTCGGCCTGTTGATTGTTGGAGGTGTCTACCTCGTGGTTTCCGGCGCCGCGGGTCAGGCAGGGATCTTTGTCGCCTATGCGCTGGGGGCCGTCGCCTTGGGTGTACTCGGCGTGGTTCCCATCGGGGGCGGCGACATGCCGGTCATCATTTCGCTGCTGAACTCCTTTACCGGCCTCTCCGTGGCCGCGACGGGATTCTTGTTGGGCAACGACGTCCTCATCGTGGCAGGAACTTTTGTGGGCGCGTCGGGCGCAATTCTCACCCAGTTGATGAGCCGGGCAATGAATCGTCCGCTGGGCAACATCGTGTTTGGAGCCTTTGGCAAATTGCAGACTGGGGCGGGGGAGGCCCGGGAGGGCACCGTCCAGCAGACGAGTCCCGAAGACGTGGCGATCTTGCTGAGCTATGCCAACCGTGTGGTGATTGTTCCCGGATACGGTTTGGCGGTGGCTCGGGCCCAGCAAGAAGTGAAGGAATTGATGACAAAACTCGAAGCCAAGGGCGTGGACGTCATGTTTGGGATTCATCCTGTGGCCGGCCGTATGCCGGGGCATATGAACGTCCTCTTGGCGGAGGTCGACGTCCCCTATCAAAAGTTGTACGACATGGAGGCGATCAACTCCGAATTTCCGCGGACGGATGTCGTGTTGGTGGTTGGGGCCAACGACGTCACCAATCCGGATGCCCGAAATAATCCCAACAGTCCCATTTATGGCATGCCTATTCTCAACGTTGATCAGGCGCAGCGCGTGATCGTGTTGAAACGCAGCATGAATCCGGGATTTGCAGGCATCGACAACCCGCTCTATGTGCATCCCAAGTGCCAAATGTTGTTCGGCGATGCACGGCAATCCCTGGGCCTGTTGCTGCAAGCATTGAGTGAAGTGGTCGCCTAGCTGGGGCGGTACCGCAACCGCCGCAGACGGGGTGCTGCGGCGGACGATGCGGTCGATGGAAAAATGCCAGACCGCCTGCGGGATCGGCAACAACGCCAGGACCCCGTCGGCGGTGGTTGCATTTTCATGGCTTCGGGGGCCGTCAGCCGCTAAGACCCCATTTTTGACCATGGGAAGAAATAAACCAGTCGCGATCGCGAGCCTCAAGCTCTTCCAGCCGGCGCCATTCTGCCGCGGTGGTTTCCTCCAGGCCGGCCAGGAGGTCCATGTCGACGATGTCAAAGAGATGCCGGAAGCGTTTTTGTAAACCGAACCAGTCTCCCACCGATTCTCTCGGCTCGGGATGGACCGTCAGCCGCCAATGCCCCTCGATGACCTCAAGCAGCGGCCAGTAACCGCTGTTGACCGCGTGTTGGACGACCGCGATGGTGTCCCGAGGCTCGTACCCCCAGCCCGGAGGACAGGCCGAGAGCACGTTGAGGAAGGCTGGGCCTTCGCTGTGAGTTGCGCGCTCCACCTTGTCGCTCAGGTCCTGCAGGTGGGAAATGGCGGCTTGAGCGACATAGGGAATCCGATGGGCAAGCACGATTTCGGTAAGGTTTTTTCGGGATTCAGCCTTGCCGGTGGATGTCGCTCCGCTGGGCGTGGTGGTGGTGTTCGCTCCACGGGGGGTGGCACCGGAACGCTGGACGCCCGTGTTCATATAGCCTTCATTATCGTAGCAAACGTATAGAAAGCGGTGGCCGCGCTCCAAGGCGCCCGACAGCGCTTGCAGACCGATATCGTACGTTCCTCCGTCCCCCGCGAAGACCACGAAGGTGAAATCGTGCCGGAGTGCGCCCCGCCGTCGCAGGGCGCGATAGGCGGTCTCGACTCCGCTGGCCACGGCGGCTGCGTTTTCGAAGGCCACGTGCAGCCAGGGCACGGACCATGCCGTAAACGGGTAGCGGGTGGAAGCGACTTCCAGGCAGCCGGTGGCGTTGATCACTGCTACCGGCGTGCGGATACTGGCCAGTACGGTACGTACCACCAGGGGAATGCCGCAACCGCGGCACAATGAATGGCCGCTACCGAAGGCGGGTTGGGCGGCCTGCCGTTCGGCCAGCGTTCTCAGATTCGCCATACTATCGCTCCTTTTCCGTCTCATCGGACCCGGCGTAAAATATGGGTTCCGTATCAACTGCCGGTCGTTTGAGGCGTTCGAAAACCTGAATGACGTCGTCCGGGGTGAGGTCCCGTCCCCCCAGGCCATAGATGATGCTGTCCACGCGAGGCGATCGGACCGCCGCCCGCGTCTCCAAATACAGGGGAGGAAAGCTGCCAGGGGTGCTGGCCCGGTCGAACACTGCGATGGCTTGCACGGACCTGAGTTGTTCGGCGAGTTCATGACGCGGGAATGGGCGAAAGAGGCGAACCGTTACGACGCCCACCTTTTGCCCGCGCGCACGCAGCATGTCCACCGTCTCTTGTGCCGTTCCGTGGTGCGACCCCATGATCACCATGGCTCGTTCGGCGTCTTCCATGCGATATGCTTCAAGCGGAGCGTAGTCTCGTCCTGAAAGTTCGGCGAAAGCGTGAGTGATCGCGGGCAAAACCGTGCCGACGCGATCTAGGGCGGCGATCTGTTGGCGTTTAATCTCGAAGTAATGCTCAGGCATGGCAAAGGCGCCATAGGTACCCGGAACCTCGGAGAGGAGCGGGTACGGATAGGCGTAGGGGCCGACAAATTCCCGTACGGCGTCATCTTCCAAGATCTCGACTGGCTCGGCCGAATGGGTCAGGGTGAATCCATCCAGTCCGACCATGACGGGCAGCAAAACCTCGCCGTGTTCGGCCAACTTGACGCCCATCACCATCCAATCATAGGCTTCCTGGGCAGTGGTGACATAAACCTGCACTGCGCCAGAATCACGAGCCAACATGCCATCGGAGTGGTCGCCGTGAATGTTGATGGGGCCAGACAGTGCGCGGTTACCGACGGCGATGACCACCGGTGCGCGCAGGGAAGCGGCCAAATAGACGATTTCGATCATATATGCGAGCCCCTGCGAAGCGGTTGCGGTTATCGTGCGGGCTCCGGCCAAAGCGGCGCCCACGGCCGCACTCATGGCGGAGTGTTCCGACTCGGCGGTGAGAATCCTGGCGTGACTGCGTCCATCGGCCACGCATTGCGCGAATGCCTCAATGATTGGGGTTTGCGGCGTAATCGGATAGACGGGAAACACGTCGGGGTCGATCTGTCGGAGCGCCTCCGCGACCGCTTGACCTCCGGTCAGCACATGAAATCGGCGCAAGTCCCGGGGTTTTTCCGTGAACCACGACGTCATCGCCGTTCACCTCCCATCTCGCCCTGGGGACCGACCGGCGTTGCTTCGGGCACCATGCTGATCGCATGCGTGGGGCAGGTTGCCACACAGATTTCGCAACCCTTGCAGGCAGGATAATGAAATCCGGCAAAATGTCCCGATTGCACCACCACTGCCGCGTCAGGGCAAAACGCCCAGCAGAGCAGGCAGTCGACACACAGAGACCGCTGGACGGCAGGTTTGCGGTCGACCCGCCAGCCGCTCATATCCGGGTTCGGCTGGTCGTCGGGACGGATGAGCGCACCGGGTCGGATGGTCTCAGGAAATGACACGATGAATCCCCCTTTCTGCGCCAAGGCCAAACCCCGCTTCCAGCGCTCTCCACGAGGCGGCGAACGCCTCGGGCGCCAAGCGCCCCATAACCTCGCCTACGGCATCGCGCAGCTGGCTTTGGTTAGGTTCCCCGATCAGGCCGGCGAGCGCTCCAATAAAGACCGTGTTGGCAAATCTGGCACCGGCATCGCGGGCTATCTGATCGGCGGGAAGATTCCACAAGGTGCCGTTGAAACCGGCAGGAGGCGGCCCGGCGGGTCGGTTCACGATGAGCCATCCATCATCGGGAATCCCCTCCGCCACCGGAACTTCGCCAAGCAGCGAAGGATCCAAGACCACGACCAGGTCGGGGACTTTAATCGACGAGCGCAAGCGAACGGGGTGACTGTCCGCACGGGTGTAGGCGGCAATGGGAGCGCCGGTGCGTTCTGGCCCGTATTCGGGAAATGCCATAGGATACCGTCCGCCCTTTAAAAAGGCGACCGCCATCAGGTGGGCTGCAGTCTTGGCTCCTTGTCCGCCTCTGCCATGCCACCGAATCGAAATCATCCCGCATTCCTCCTCACAGATTGGACAATGGCTCGAGCGGCCACCTTGGCGCCGCGCACCGCCTCGACCACGGTGGTGCCCCCGATGAGGTCACCGGCCGCATAATATCGCGGGTTTCCGGTTTGTCCACTGGCGGGGTCAACGACCAGCCGGCTGCCGTTCCAAGCCAAGCCGTCGATCAACTGAGACAAATCCGACCGCGGTTGTTGGCCGATTGCACTCACCACGAAATCAGCCGAAAGTTCGAGCAGCGCGTCCCCGCCGGCACCCGTACGCCGGCAACGCACCCCGGTAACACGCCAGGTTCCGAGGATCTCTTGCACCTCCACTTGCCACTGAAAGCGCACGCCCTCCTGTACCGCCTCCCGCACCTCATATGGGTAGGCCCGCATCTTGTCTGGAGTGCGTCGGTACAAGATGGTGACCTCGGGGATGCCCAGGCGGATTCCCTCGCGGGCCACATCAATCGCCGTATTGCCGGCCCCGATTACAATCAAGTGTTCTGCCCGCGGCGTCCAGTCCCCAGTCTTGGCGCGTTCGATGAAGGGTAGGGCCGCCCACACGCCAGCCAAGTGATGGCCGGGGATGGTGATCGCCTTGTCGGGACCCAGGCCAACACCCAAAAAAATTGCGGCATGGCGGTCTTCCAAGCGGCGAAAGTCTTCACGCGTTGTCATCGGTCGATTAAATTCAAACCGCACGCCGCCGCTGGCCTCGAGTCGCTGGATTTCGGCTGCTAGCGAGCCGTCTGGTTGCCGGTAGGGGGCAATCGCTGTACACACGAGCCCTCCCGCAGATGGTGCAGCGTCGTACACGGTTACCGTGACGCCTTGGGCGCTTAATGCCTGGGCACAGGCAAGACCGCTGGGCCCTGCGCCGACGACGGCGACCTGGGCGATGCGCGGGGAGGATCGCTGGGGAGGCGCCCCCCGGGACGGCTCCGACCAGTCGGCGGCCATGCGTTGCAAACGACCCACTGCCACCGGCCTGAGGCCGATGTGATTCAACACGCAGGCACCTTCACAGAGGACGGGCGTCGGGCAAACACGCGCACACGTGCCAGCCAGCGGATTTTCCGCAAACACGATATCCTGGGCTTCGGATAATCGGCCTAGGCGAATATTCCTGATAAATCCCGGAACGTCGATGCCGGCCGGACACGCCACCGTGCAGGGGGCAGGCACTCCGGTTTGTCCGCATTCCAGGCACCGCTCGGCCTCGTAGACGGCTCGGGCTGGATCGAACGGTGGCTGAATCTCTTCATGCATTGTGAGCAGAGGGGTCATCGAATGCCCGTGAGAAACCCCGAGCTCTGGCCTCGGGGAAAAAAGCGGGCGTCCGCCATTAGGCGGAGACACGTTTTTGGTCATATTGCCATCCCTCGTTCCGTTGAATAACGCGGCAGTATTCGTGCGAAATCCCTTGAGCCATCTTCCGCTCGCGGGCGCAAACCATCCCGCGGCCCCAGCCGACATCCGACCTTTCGAGACGCTGGCATTTTGTGCTCTGCGGTGCCCGAACCGCGACGCGATCTTCCGCATGAACCCTCCCATAGGTCTCGGGCCACGGTCGACACCGAATGGAAAAGCCGCACTGATCGGCGCGGCTGAGCAGGTACGCGCCGCAGGCCATTTCCGTCGAAACCTTCAGATACGGGGGGAATCCGGTGGGGGTAAAGGGAGGCGGCGTACTTTCGCCCACACTGGTCGCACCGTCGTGGGGTTCCTTGAGCAAGTGCGCCGGTGTGGCTTGGCGCACCCACTCGGCCCGCCTTTTACCGTAGGCCCGGGGGCCTGCTACCCCACAGAGATTCGTCACCTGAACACCCCCTTCACGCCGGTGTTCCGCACCGAAAGGAGCCGAGCCGTTCGCTTCCAGGTCCCGACGACCGATCACAGATCGTTCATCTACAAGCCTCCAAGGCTAACCGCGAGGCCTATGACCGTCTTTCTCCTTGGGGAACCGGTCGTGCGATCGGGCTCCGGCTTCCCAGACTCTGACCACTGGGTGAGGAAGCGGACTCCTCCTACTCTTCATGATGACGGTGATCCTGACCTCTGGCTAGGGTCTTCCGACCCCCGCTGAGGAGACTATTCAGCCCTCCACGCCCTGGGTCCACGGCTCGGTGCAGGTGCCGGAAGTTGTGAGCCCCCTGACTCAAACATTAAGCCCCGTGCTATGCGTGCAAGAACTGCATAGGAAAAGGCGTCAGGCATGATGGAACCGTCCTCCCCTGTTATCGTGAACCGTGGTTTCGCTAGGCAATGCTCAAGCAAAGCAGGAAGATGCCTGTGGGAACTAACGTTTGCTCCGTACCCGCTGGGATTGCAGTAATCCTATCTGTGCTATTCGTTAGGTCGGCCGAATCCTTCGGTGCAATCGGGGCCGGAAGAAACTGGGTGCGCAGACGGCAAAGGGGAAGGAGTCACGCGGCCTGTTGCGCAATCAGTCCGCAAGGTGCTGAAGCAGCACCCTGAGGCGATGGTCGTGGAGGATGTTTCGGCCCGCGGACGTCTCGCCAACGGGGTCGCCAGGGGTCTCGGTGGATAAGTTCGGCCTAGGAGGAACCGTTGACGTTCCTGGGCCAAGCGGGAGATGCCGTCTTGGAGACGTGCAACCCGGCCTACACCTCGCAGACGTGTCCGGCGTGTGGTTTTGTCCACCAGGAGAACCGCCAGGGAGACCGATTCCGCTGTCGTCATTGCTGGTTTACGGCCCAGGCCGATACTGCGGGAACGGTGCGCCATCGGTACCGGGCTCCCGCACTGCGGGAGCAGATTACCCTCCGCCAGCCGAAGGAGCGAAGGAAGCAGGTCCTGATGGAAATATTCCGCCGGAGGCAGGCTCCCGGGTCACCGCCCGATTTGAATCACCCCTGGGGAATTCCCCAGGGGTCTCATGGCTGGCCAAGGCAAGCCATCCGCTCGATTCTCTCACCCGTCAAGGATTCGACTGCCGCGGGAATCCGCTTTAGAGTACAAGGAATCCCTTCACCCGCAAGGGGATGGGAGAGGGAAGACCGCGGAGGCTGGGCCACGGCTACCGGCAGGACTTTTGGAGTCGCGACCCCACCCTGGCGGAAGGGTCTGTGGCGAGAGATTGTCACGGGATCTCGGGGCGGCTTCGGAAGAGCGAACAATCCAAGACGGGGTGGGGAATGCGGAGATCTGTGAGGTGTGTGGGTACCGCTGCGTAGATATCCTTAAGCACGGTATAGCGGTTACATACAGGTTTAGTTGAATTGCCTGCCCGTGCGGAGTACCCAAAAATGGCGCGTCGTCGGGACTCTGCTTCGCGATGCCGCGGGAGCGCGGACCTTCGTCATTGAGGTGCCGCGTAAAGAGAGCCGTCAGATTTCGCCAAGCCACCTAGACGACCCAGGTCGCCGAGGGGCAACTGCTCCCGCCCAAAGGACTCCCAAAAGATGAGTTAGAACCGCCGACGGTTCGCGGTATCCTCGTCCAGGACATCGATCCGCCCGCCGACACGAGCCCATTGAACCGAATGCCCGGGTGTGATAGGAATGCGTCAGATCGTTCCCAAGATCGTTTCCGGGGCCCAATCGGGCACTCCGTGGTCCCGAGGGCAACGAGAACTCTATCGTGGAGCTTTTCGATTTGCTACCATTGACCTAGTACGCCAAGCATGAGCTAGTACGCTAAGCATGAGCTAGTACGCTAAGCATGGGCTAGTACGCTGAGCAGCGCAGACGAGGGCGGCAGACTATTGGGGTGGAGGCGGGCGATTCATGTCGCGGCAATTATTGGTGGATGGTCACAGTCTATTGTTTCGGGCGTATCATGCCTTGCCTCCCCTTACCAACCGTGAAGGCACTCCCACCGGCGCGCTCCACGGTTTTGCGGGGATGTTGCTCAAGATGCTTGCCGAGCGGAGTCCCCATCGTGTGGTGGTGGTGTTTGACGCGCCCAAGCCCACGTTCCGCCATCAAATCTACGAACAGTACAAGGGGACGCGTTCGGAAACCCCCGAGGAATTTCGGCAACAGGTGCCGCTGGTGGAGCGGCTGTTGGATTTTCTTGAAGTGCCCAGGGTGGCGGCACCCGGCTACGAAGCGGATGATGTGCTGGGCACGTTGGCCCGGATGGGCGTCGAGCGGGGCTACGACACGGAAATCGTCACGGGGGATCGCGATTTGCTGCAAATGATTGGGCCGTCGATTACCGTCTACCTGACCACCCGAGCCGGCATCAGTGCCTGGGAAGCGATGGACACCGAGAAAACGGTGGCCAAACTCGGGGTTAGGCCGGACCAAGTGCCGGACCTCAAGGGATTGATGGGCGATTCTTCCGATAATATTCGCGGGGTGACCGGCATCGGAGAAAAATCAGCTCGCGCGCTGCTCCAACAATATGGCAGCCTAGACGAAATTTATGCGCACTTGGACGAGATCGACAACCCCCGATGGGTCCAAGCGCTCCGCAGCCAGCGGGAAACTGCGTTACAATCACGTTACCTGGCTACGATCGTAGCCAACGTGCCGGTGGCCTGGCCGCACGCCAACGAGCCGTATCAGATCGTGCCCACCCCTGCTCTTGAGGAATTCTTGGACGCCATGGACATGCAGTCCATTCAGCGGCGTATTCGGCAGTTTAGCGAGGGGACGACGGTACCGACCAACGTGCAGACCGCTCCGTCAGAATCCGGTCGCGCTGACGCCTGGTCGCCGCCCACCGTGCGCGAAATGCCTCCTGAGCAATTCCGCGTGGCCGATTTGGACGTGGTTATTGTGGCTGCCACGGATTCCAACGAGTGGCTGATGTTCAGCGGGGACCGGGTGACGCGTTGGCGGGGAGCATGGCCCCGGGCGCGATTTGCCGGGTGGGGGACTAAGGAACTGTTGCGCACTCTAGGGGATCAGGCTGAGGGCGTGAGCTTTGTGGAGGACGGGGAGATTCAGGCCTATTTGCTGGACTCCGAAGCGAAGGCGTATTCCCTGGACCAAGTTGCCGACCGCTTAGGGCTGGAGGTTGGTCAGGACCCTCAACGGCGCATTTTGGTGTTGGCAGAGCTTCTATCACGGCAAACCCGGAGGTTGGAAGCTTTGGGCTTGACTCGCCTCTACCGCGAAGTTGAGATGCCCTTGGTCCCCGTTTTGGCGGCCATGGAATCCACGGGGATTCGGGTTGACGTCAACCAATTGCGAAGCCTGGGGCAGGAGTGCGAAGCACTGCTGCGCACCCTCGAAACCGAGATCTACGCGCTGGCCAAAGAACCGTTCAACATTCAGTCGCCGCGACAACTCGCCGACGTGCTGTTTTCGCGCTTGCAGTTGCCCTCCGGGAAGCGAACCAAGACAGGCTACTCGACAGACGCCGATACGTTGGAAAAGTTGCGGAACCAGCACCCGATCGTGGAGAAGATTCTGGAGTTTCGACAGCTTAGTAAGATTAAGGGTACCTACGTGGATGGCATCGTCGACCTGGTGGATGAGGCCGAGACCTTGCACACAACGTTTCACCAGACCGGAACGGCAACCGGGCGTTTGTCTTCCAGTAATCCCAACTTACAGAATATCCCCGTCCGCGAGCCGATGGGCCGCCGGGTTCGGGGCGTGTTTAAGCCGTCGCCGGGCAACATCCTGGTGGCGGCGGACTATTCGCAAATCGAGTTGCGTATGCTCGCCCACTTGTCGGGGGACGAACGCTTGATCCAAGCGTTTCGCGAGGGGGAGGATATCCATCGGCGAACGGCGTCGGAGATGTTCAACATCCCTTGGGCGGAGGTCGACAGCACCTGGCGCAACCGCGCCAAAGCTATTAACTTTGGCATTATCTATGGTATTTCCGGATTTGGATTGGCTCGCGATGCGGGAATTGCTCAACATGAGGCCGAAGATTACATTCGCCGTTACTATGCGCGCTATCCCACGCTGAAGGCGTACTTCGACAATGTGTTGACGAACGCGCGTGCGCATGGCTTGGTGACCACGATCTTAGGTCGAAGGCGCATGCTGCCCGACATTTTGCACAAGAATCGAACACGTCGACAAATCGCAGAGCGAATGGCGATCAATACCGTCATTCAGGGGAGTGCCGCCGATCTCATTAAGACGGCCATGGTAGCCATCTGGCGCGAGATGCGAAGCCGCCGTCGCTGGGAGTCTAGGCTGACGTTGCAAGTTCATGACGAATTGATTTGGGATGCGGTGCCCAGCGAAGAGCAAGACTTGATGGCCATGGCCCGGTTGCACATGAGTTCCGTCCTTTCCCTCAGCGTGCCCTTGGTCGTTGAATGCAAGCACGGACCCAATTGGGAGCAAATGTCTCCCGTCGTTGGGGAGGACTCGCATGCCTGAGTTGCCCGAGGTGGAAACCATCCGCCGCCATCTCGAAACGCGGATGTTGGGCCGGCGGGTCACCGACGTTCCGCATCTCGATGCCCGCATGGTAAAATTGGGCGAAACGGATGGACCAACGCTGAAACACCGGTTGACCGGTCAAAGCTTAATAGCGATGGACCGGCGAGGAAAGTATTTGTTGCTAGGGTGGCAGGAGGGCGGATGGTTGGTCATCCATCTGGGGATGAGTGGTCGGCTCACCATGCAGGCACCAGATGAGGTTCTGCGGCCTCATACCCACCTGGTGGTCGCCTTTGGCGACATGGATCTCCGGCTTTCCGACCCGCGCCGATTTGGCCGGATTGGATGGCTGGACCATCGGGCAAGCCTGGATCGCCGGCTGGGGCAGGAGCCGCTGGACCGCCGTTTCACCGGCGCCTATCTCTACGGCCGGCTGGTTGCTCGGAGGGCGCCCATCAAGGCGCTGCTGTTGGACCAGGCTGTGGTCGCCGGGCTGGGCAACATTTATGCTGACGAGGCGTTATTCTTGAGCCAGATCCATCCCCGTACGGCGGCCGAAACCCTGAGCCGTGACGATATGGGACGGTTGGTGCGCAACATCCGGCGGGTGCTCAGGAACGGCATCCAGCATCGAGGAACGACGTTTTCCGATTATGTAGACGCACTCGGACGCCAGGGGGAGCATCAGGCCCATCTAAACGTCTACGGCCGAGCCGGCAAGCCTTGTCCGCGATGTGGTGCGCCGGTGGCCACCGAAGTGGTGCAGGGGAGAACGAGTCACTTTTGCCCACAATGCCAGCCGGAGAGCTCGAGACCGGTCGAGCGCCAGACGCGGGAGATCAGGGGGGACACGGTAAAACATGCAGAGGATCAGCTGGATGGTGGACAGTCAGAACGCGGCCAAAGAAGCCGTTGACCTGATCTGGAATCAATTGCGGGTGCGGGGTGAACTGTCCATCGTGCCGCTTGACGGGAAAATCAAGATCGACTTGATTAGCGAGAAGGAACTGACGGCGGCCCAAGTGCAAAAAGTTCCCGGACAAGCGATCTAGATGCGCAAGCGGTTGTGGCCGTGGATACTGGCAACGCTTGCCCTGATGATATCGGCTTTGATCCGCCCCAATGGGCTCCCTTCCGCGGCGGCAGCGGGAGGGACGACGGGGGATTTCAGTTTGGCGATTTACGGCGATCCAGGCAACCTGGACCCCGCACGGGCCGATCGTCCTCCCGAGTGGGCTGTTACGGACAACGTGTTTCAGCCGTTGCTCAACGTTAATGCCGTTGGCCAACTGCTCCCGGGATTGGCGCGGACGGTCACGGTGAACAAGCATGTCGTGGCGATTACCTTGGCTCGGACCACCACCGCTAGTGGACAGCCGGTCACGGCCACCATGGTAGCCCGAGCGCTTGCCAGGCCGCTTTGGCCGGTGGTCAACTCCTCGGTTGCACATCGGATTTTGGGTTCGGTGCGCGGGGCCCAGGCCGTGATTTCCGGTCGGACGAAGTTGCTAAGCGGTATTCGGATCACAGGACATCGCAGCCTAAGCATCCAGTTGACGGGCAGCAATGTCACGGCGTTCTTGCACAATTTGGCCAATCCCGCCTTGTCCATCGTGCCGGTCAGCGATCAGATTCAGGGTGGGCAGAACTGGCAGTTCGCCAACCTGGACGGCACCGGGGGGTGGAAACTCACGCGATGGACCCCCGGGGACCATCTCCTATTCACCTGGGCGGGTCGTCCCCTGGGGGCCGGCGCCCCGACCGAGGTTAACCTGGTGGAATATCCCAAGCCCCGCGAGGCATTGCTCAGCGTGGTCAACGGAGTTGTCGACGCCGCTCCCGTCTCCCCGTTGGCGGTGCACACCTTGCAAGCCGGTTGGCTTGCTGATCTGCGCGTATTTAGCGGTCCCGGGGCGGTGAGTCTTTACTATCGGCGGGGCGCTTTGCGGGTTTCCGCCTACCGCCCGCTGCCCATCACCCGATGGGTGGCCGACACGTTTGGCGCGAAGCCGCACGCCCTCTCTCGCAGGTGGCCCAGACGGATGTTGAACCATCGCCCGATGACGATTTGGGTAAATGCGAGCAATCTGGTGGCCGTCGCCTTGGCACGCACGTTGAGCGCTCATGAGCCGTTGGTGTCGGTTCGGCTTACAACGGCCGGGCGGTTGACGCGCCTTGCGGCCCGTGGCGCGATTGACGCTTACATCGGGACGTACTCGCGGTTTGCCAGTTCGCTGACCGTGCCGCTGATGCGGCCATCGGTGTTTTGGCTCGAGTCGCCGAGGGTAAAGACTTCAACGGTGTTTCCCAACGGACAGTTAAAATGGTCTTCGGTCCGACTGAAGGGATAGAGATGGTGGATTTATGGCGGATCGGTTTAACGGGCGGCATCGGAAGTGGCAAATCATCGGTGGCCCGTATCTTGCAGGAACTCGGGGCTTGGGTGATTGACGCTGACGCTATCGTCCACGAGCTCGAAGCCCGGGGCAAACCGGGATGGAGGGCTCTACACGAGGAATTTGGCTGGTCCGTGCTCACCGCCTCAGGCGATCTGATGCGTCGCAAGCTTGGTGCGCGCATCTTTTCCGATCCGAGAGCGCGTCTGAGGGTCGACGGCCTCATTCATCCCCTGGTGCGCCACCAGCTCTATAGCATGCTGGAGAAGTGGGCGGCGGCGGGCGGACGCGTGGCGGTCATTGACATTCCGTTGTTGGTCGAAAACGCCTGGGACCGTGAAGTGGACGAAGTGTGGGTGGTCTATGTAACCCACGAACAGCAACGACTTCGCATTATGGCTCGGGACGGTCTTGGCGCCGACGATGCCGAGCGGCGCATTGCGGCCCAGCTGACCCTGTCGACGAAGCTGCGTCGTGCGCACCGGGCAATCAACAACACCGGCTCTTATCGTGAACTGAAACGTGAGGTGGAGGCGGTATGGCTAGACGGTTTAGACTCCGTGCGAGCCGGCGGCGCCTAATTGGGGCGCTGGTGGTGCTGGTCGCCGCCTCGGGTTTGGCCTGGGTTGGTTTGCATATCGTGCTTCCGTTCCCCTACGCGAACATCGTGGAGGCTCAAGCGCGAAGAAACGGGCTTGACCCGGCGCTTGTCGCCGCCGTCATTCGGGTCGAGAGCGGCTATCAGCCTGACGTCGTTAGCGACCGTGGGGCGAGGGGATTGATGCAGATCATGCCGGAAACCGCCCGGTGGATTCGCCAGCACGGCGGCGGACAGCCCGCGGCTCACATCAACCTCAGCAACCCTGGGCAAAACATTGCATTGGGGTCGTGGTTCTTGGCCTACCTGTTAGGGCGCTATGCCCACAATACCGTCTTGGCGTTGGCCGCCTACAATAGCGGGCCCGCGGTGACTGACGGGTGGATTCGGCGGCGAATCTTAACGTTTCACAGCCGTAACGGCAATGCTATTCCCTATCCCGAGACGCGTTATTTTGTGGCTCGCGTATTGCGTTACTCACGCTGGTACCGGATGATGTATGGAATCCCCAGGCCGACGCATAATGGTGGTGGGGGGTGATGACACTGGCCAAGTTGATGTCAGACGCCATGAAGCGGAAGCTTGGCGAGCAGTTAGGTGTCGCCGAAATTGTCCGCAAACAGGGGTGGGGCGCTGTGCCTTCCCGCGAATGCGGCAACTTGGTGCGCGAAGCCATCCGAATGGCTGAGGAGCAACTGAAACCGTAGCAACCCCTCGGGTGGGCCGCCTAAGGCCCACCCTGCTGGTTGTCGGTGAACAGGGGATAGGCGATTAAGCCCGAGTTGTCTGACAACCAGCGTGCGATTTGCGGCTGATCCACAGGCGGAGTCACGATGTATTCGGGTTCGATAATGCTTCCCGGAAGACTGTGAAATCGGCTGAGCGGACGGTCGGGATCGATTCCAAAAGCGAGCCAGCGACCGATGAGCGGGCGGGTTTCGAGGGGGGTAGGGTATTCCAGCCGCCCGGCCCGAAACCCGAAGCGGTACCCGCGATAGAGGTCGGCCAGCAGACTTAAAGCGGTCGCCTGACCACCGGCGCCAGCCCCTTCCATCCAGAACCATTGCCCGAAGACTTCAACTCCGACCAGGTTGTGCACTCCGCTAATCGCCGCCAGGCGATGGCCTTCCGGAACCAGCGTCGGCCAGACTTGCGCTCCTCCGCCGCGTTCGGCGCGACCCAGCAATTTGATCCGGTAGCCCCACGCCCGCACGCGGCGGATTGCCATCGGCAAATAATCGTCCAAGCCCAACCGCGGAATCTGGTTGACATTTTTGACCGGAGCAAACAGGGCGCCGATGACCAAGCTCAATTTCCTCAAGACGTCCATCCCGTCAAGATCGGCCGTGGGATCCGCCTCGGCGTAGCCCAACGCTTGGGCCTGCGCCAGGGCCCGATTAGCCGCGTCGCCGGATTCCATCCGCGACAAGATATAATTCGTGGTGCCGTTGAGTATGCCGACGACTTGAGTGACCGGAGCGGCTGCAAAATGGGAGACCAGGGGCTCCAAGAGTGGAATCCCGCCGCCAACCGCCGCTTCGTAGGAGAGACTGACGTCATAGCGTCGTGCCAACTCCAGCAATTCCGGTCCGTGCTCGGCCATGACCTCTTTGTTTGCCGAAATCACCGGCTTGCGGTGGCTAAGCGCCCGAACGATTAGCTGCCGCGCCGGATCCTTTCCCCCCATCACATCCACCACCAGATCGAGGTCAGGACGATCGACCACCGCAGATGGATCATGGGTCAGCGTGATCGACGGGCCTTCCCGACGTCGGTCCGCATTGCGCACCAAAGCCACTGCGATTTCCGCGGGAACCCGTGTCTGATGAGCTACCAGGGCAGCAAATGCCTGCCCCACGGTGCCGTAGCCCAGGAGTCCAATCCGTACCATAACTTCCTCGTTTCTTGATCCTACGCCCGCGGTCGTCCGCGGTGCCGGGGTCGTGCGGATAGGTCATTGACGCCGAGAGCTTGGTGCAAGCGTGTCTACCGGAAAGCGCAAGCATCCCGCACCGGACTTTTGCCGTTATCCTGACCAGAAGTGCGAAACATCATGACGGGTGTTCCTCGCCCGGGCGCCACCACAGGCACGGCCCTGCGATTGGTCGAGACGGTGATGGAGCCCAACCGGCCAAGACCGTCTGACGTGGCCGGTAACGATGACATACGACATTAATCTACAGGATCAAAGCGGCTTCCGGCAAGAAAAATCGATCGGGTGATGGTGCGTCTGGGGGGGCGGGCCAATTTTCGTTGGCTGAAGGTCTACCGCGTAGCTCGTCGGCGGTGCGCTTGCAGGCGAGACCTAGCCAGACGGTGTCGAAGATGCCAAGGAAGCGGTTGGGAATTTCCGCTTTGAAAGAAGTCCTGGGTGGGCGCCGGGCCGGGTTCCCGCGGTGGGCTTCGGTCGGTTCACCCGGAGCAACAGGGGGTTGGCAAATCTGGGGGAGGAACGATGGCGAGCGAGGTCGGCCGGGTTGCCAAGGCCCGTTCACAGGGCGGTATTTTACGGTGACGCATGAGGATGCCCGGTATGGATCACTCTAGCTGCGAGGTGACCGTCATGCGACGGGGGGGACAAGCACAACCGACTGCCGTGGTCGACTGGTGGGCGCCGACAGGATTTTTGGCTGCCTGGGCGTTTTGGTTTCTGCCTAGCGGATGGGTACTGCTTCGCGGCACCGATCCGGTAACCGCGATATTGGCCTCCGGATCGACCGGTTGGGGTGGGCCACTGGCAAAATTGGCCTGGTTTGCGGCCGGCCTGCTCATGATTGCTGCAGTCTATCCAGGGCTGGTACGCGTGCTACCGCGCCTGGGATTCAATCAGCGTTTGGTCTTTTATGGAATCTACGCGGGTTTGGCCGTGGTGTCCCTGCCGTTGTTGTCCCATGATATGCTCAGTTTCATGGCCGAGGCCCGACTGATCCACCACTACCACGTCAACCCCATGTTGACTCCAATCGACCACATCGCTGGGTGGCGGCACGATCCCTGGTTTTGCCGGGTGGGTTGGGTTCACCAGCCGAACCCCTATGGACCGTACTGGTTTTGGTGGATGGCGCTGGTGGGAAAAATCGCTCCTCCCTTCTGGCCACGATTTTTGGTAATGAAGGCAGCCAATCTGTTGGCGGTGGGGGTAACGGCACGCTTCCTGGCCCGTAGATGGGGTCAGGCGGCCGCCGTCCGCTATTGGTGCCATCCATTGGTTGGCATCGAATTGCTCGCCAACGGTCAAAATGACGCCTGGATGGTGGCGTTGATGGTGGTCGGCTACGACCAGTATTTGCGGCGGCGCTATGTCCGGCTCGGGATAGCTTGGTCGCTGGCCGTCGGCGTGAAATTTGTCCCTCTGATCTTACTGCCGGCATTCGTCATGAGCATGGGAACGGGGGCGAGCGCAATGGCCATGGGGGTGGGGACCTTGGCGTTGGCCGCGGCGTATCTGCCATTTTGGCGGGGGGCTGAACTTCTGGCTATACCGCTTGCCAATCAACGCCTCTTCCTGCGATCGCCGGATTTCGTGATACAGGGCATATTGAGCCATCTTTGGATGCGCCACCGGCTGGCCAATCGCAGCCTGTCGGCGGGGGCGGGCATGCTCGGATTTCTGGCTATTGGCTGGCATCGGGCCAGAACGTGGATGCGCCAACGCGAAGATTCCAGCGGGTTGGGTGACACGCTGATGGCCTTCGCCCTGATCGCGCTCTCGTGGTTCCAGTACTGGTATCTGGTCTGGGCGCTGCCCTTTTATCTCGTCAGCCCCAGCCGTCGCGCGCAGCGTATCGTGCTTTGGCTTGCTTGGTGTGAACTCGTGCGTGGGTGGGCCTGGGCGGTACCGCTGACCATGACCAACCGTGAAATTCTCCAGGTCGTATGGATTTGGATGACGCTGTTCGCTGTGTTGGCATGGCCCGAGGACTGGCCGCGGCCCATAGACACCCGGCCCAGGCCGCCTTGAAAGCTCAATATACGAGGAGGAAGATGTTTGGTGAAGATGGGACGGTTAACCTTGTGGCTGGCTCTGCTGTCCAACATCGCGCCGCCGGCGTCCCTGAGCAGGGCCGCCCCCCCGCCGCCGACGCAGGCTCCATGGTTGTCGGCCGGTACGGGGGAACCCAAATCCCCGCACCAGCTACCGTTTGAATTGGGTACGAAGACGACCAATTACCGGCATGCCAGCGAGAGTCAGGCCTTGAACATCGAGTTGGTAGCCAGGCGGTTGAACGGGGTGGAGGTGCAGGCCGGCGGAGTGTTCAACTATTATCGGGTAATCGGCCCGTACACCCAAGCCAACGGGTACGGCTGGGGCCGGGCATTTGTCGGGGATCGGATTGTCCCCTCGGTGGGCGGAGGTGTGTGTCAGGGCGCATCGACGCTCTATGCGGCGATCTTGCGCACGGGATTAAGGGTAATCGAACGGCATCAGCATGGCTTGACGGTTCCCTATTTGCCACCCGGGGAAGACGCGACGGTGGCGGGAGACTACCTGAATTTCCGATTTCAAAATACCCGTTCGACGCCGATCATGATTAGGGCCCAAGCCGGCCACCGACTCTTCACGGTATCGATTTGGGGAGCCACGCCTGGTCCCAGGATCACCGTGCACCATCAAATCTTAGAACGCTACCCGTTCCGCACCCTCGTGCAGGTCAATCCAACACTGAAACCGGGCGAGGAAAGGGTCGCGGCTCCGGGGCAGGACGGCGTCCTCGCCCGAACATGGTTGGACGTGACAACCCCCCACGGAGTCGAACGCCGAGACTTGGGGATTGATGGCTACCGACCAAGCCCGCGTATTGTCGAGCGAGGTGCGTCACCCGACTAGAACATCCTGGGGTTTCTTGCTTCACCTCAGAGCATCTCTGTCGAAGACATGCATAGGATCCTCCATCGGCTCGCCGGTCAAGGGAGGCGAAACCATGGAAGTGCTGCTCATCGTGGTGGGACGCGTCGTGTCCTTGACCGGCGAACGGATTTTCCTGCATGTTTTGGGCGAAGGCGAACCGGGACCGGTGACCACGACGATCGCGTTCGGGGGTGCGGCCGCCCTGCTTTGGGCAGTCGCCTGGGCCAGCGGACACGCCCAGATAGCTCCTGCCGCGTTTTTTCCTTCGATCATCTATGCCTGCTCCTTTGCCATCTATACCGCTGCTTTGAGTAAGGGCGCCGTCAGTGCGGTCAGCCCCTGGAGCAATCTCAGCGTGCTTTTTTTGTTTCTCGTCGCGCCCGATTCCGGTTGGTGGGCATGGTCGGGGCTCGCCGCGTTGGGCATGGGGACCGCGCTGTTGGTGACCGGAACGACGACCGATGTCATCCCGGTGTGGATGATGATTGGTGCCGACGTCTTGTTCGTGGTGGCCAGGGTCCTCGACGTCGGGCGCGCTCCCGGGAGTGCGGTGACGTATGCGGCGAACTTGTACGGCTGGGTCACGGTGTGGATTGGCGGGTTCGCGCTCGCCTTGGGGCAGGGACATCGGATCATCCCCCTGGTACAACGGCGTCTCCGGTGGTCGTTTTTGAGCTCCCTGACCAATGCGGCCTCCTACCTGAGCTTCATTCTGCTCATGCCACGCCTGCCCTTATGGGTCATCGAAGGCCTGGGCAGCATCGCTGCCCTCATCGCGACCCTCATAGGGAGTTTTTGGTTGCTGGAGGCGATGGCCTGGCGTAAAATAGTGGGGTCATCGTTGATGAGCCTGGGGGCGGTGTTGTTGTTGCTGGGACATTGGACGGTGGGAGGCGCCTGGAGCTTTTTGCGATAAGTTCCCACCGCGAGAAAAAACGCTCAGCATTTTCAGCGTCGACAACATAGAGATATAGCACCCAGAAGCCAAGGGGTAGCCGAAAGGAGGAGGACAGTGGCCACGCGATGGTTCACGGTGGAAGAAGCCAACCGGCTCGTTCCCAAACTTCGGCTCATGCTGGAAAAGTTGCGTGATATGCAAACCCAAGCCCGGGCACGATATGAGGAAATGCGGGACATTCGTGAAGTCGGCTATCGCAAGGACGGCAATCTCATCATGTTGACCGACTACCAGCTGGCGAAACGGGAATTCGACGAGGTGGTGGGTGAGGCGAACCAACTGCTTGGCGAAATTAACCAAGTAGGTTGCCGGGTGACTGACGTGGAAATGGGGCTGGTCGACTTTCCGACGAAGATTGATGGACAGGAAGTCTATCTCTGTTGGCAGATGGATGAGCGCGAAGTTTCCTTTTTTCACGGGCTGGATGAAGGTTATACCGGGCGGCGGCCTTTGTCGCAGTCTTCGGATCCCTCCTCGCCTCCCTCGTAGTCCGATGGGTCAACGCCGGGCCAAGCCGTTGGCCTAAATGCAAAATCCTTGCTGGAGCCTTTGAGGGAGTCACAACGCAGGCGTTCGCGGTCTATCGGGGATAGGCGTATCCATGAAGACCCTGTTAACTGCCCAACTGACCAAGGCTGGAATCATGCCAGAAGCCTTACGGTGACAAGGATTCCGGATTGTTTTGGTGGGCTTGACAGCGCAAAATCCCTCTTTCCTGGTACAATTTATACAGAGGCAAATTTATCAGGGTGCGCCGTAAAACTCCGCCGTTCAGCGCGGAGATATGAGGCGCTGACCCCGTAGGGGTCAATTCGGGGTGTCTTGTTGCTCGATGTATCGCTTAATGATCGAGAGCGGCGCTCCACCAGCCGACCCGGCAAAATAACTGGGGGACCAGAGACTGCCGCCCCA
>JAJZZH010000121.1 GCA_021797675.1 Bacillota bacterium
ACTTCGTCGCCAAAACCAAACCTGCCTTATTATACGACTACCCACGGCGGTTTTCGCAAGAAGGAAAAGCATCCGTATCCGGTTCAAGAAAGCATTTAAACCACCGCGCAGCGGTTTAGTCCAATACCGGAGATCATCATAGATAGACAGCAAGCAGCGTAAACCTCCTCAACACTGCGGAAAAGCCTTCCCGCCCTCCGCACCGTGTCCTGTCAGCTTGCGGAAGATACCGTTCATGCGTCCGTTCGGGACGATTGCCGGACGGTAATCGCTTCCGATTTCTCGGTAGGTCAATCGTTCACCGACCGGGCATTGGATGCGTCCGCGCAGATCGCCATGGCTTCCGATCACGCCATGGTGTCGAGTACGCAACGGTGAACGTCACCGCCGTTTACGGGGCCCTTCCTGCTGCATCTGCCAAGACCTTCGCCCCAACCGTAGCCAGAACTTCTTGCCCGTGCACGGTCGGATGGAAGTTACCGGGTTGCACGTCCACGCGCTGCTGCCCGTTAAACGCGGCGTAGACGTTGGCCAGAGGCACATGCGATGCGCGGGCCACTCGAAAAATAGCTTGGTTGGCTAAGCGGACGACAGCCCGGGCATCTTGATTCGGCGCCGCCGGGGATGGCGGCAGCGGATCGTATAGATTGTAGAGAACGATGCGCGCATGAGGCGCCTCACGGTGAACGTCGGCAACAATTTCGCGCAATTGGCGCGCCATAGTGGAAATCGCGCCAACCATGCCAGCTAGGCCCACTGCGGTTGGCGGCGCGGCGGGTCCCAAAAGGCCATAGGCACCCGCCGCCTGCAGGAGGTTATTGCTGCCGATGTCGATCGTCACCAGCTTGGCGGTGGACAGCGTATGAGTGTAGCGAGCGGTTTTCAGGGCGGCCAGCAAATTGGCGGTCGTCCAGCCAGGGTAGCCTAAATCGTCGACCGGCAGATGTTCGGCGCGGCCCAGGAGATACGGGAAAGCGTTCGGCGACGGATTCCAGTTATTGCCCAGGTCCCAGCCAAAACTGATGGAATCCCCCAGGGCGACCAAGGCACCACCCACCGTGCGCACGGAAATCTTGCGTCGGACTGCCGTCGCCATTCCATTCGGGGCATGGTTGGCTCGCGTCATCGCGACCAGCTCATACGCACCGGGGTAGCGCGGCGTCCATCCGCGGAAAACCGACGCGAAAGGCCCCAACGTCGTCCACTCGCCGACCGGGTTTTCCAGCCAAACCCGCTTTACGGTGCCTGTTCGAACATCAAGAGGCATCCGGGTGTCCACTACCATGGTCTTCGCTGTGCCTCGCGCCTGGACGAGCATGCCGTAGGCCACGCGCTCGCCCGATCCTATGGGCGGAGCCCCGGGACGGCGAACGGTGACGCCGATGGTCGTCCGTCCGGCGGCAACCGTCCAGGTAACGCGGCCTCGGGACGAGAAGGGCTGGATAACCCGCTCCGGGCTCCCAGCAGGTCGAACCCAAAATTGGTATTGCAGACCAACTGGCGCGTCAGCCTGCCATTGGATGCGTGCGCCGGCGGGAATATCTCCCGACGGGCCGCTCAGCACCACGCGCACCACACGGCCGAATGCAGCCGGCGCCGCGGAGAACATTCCCATGCACGAAGCCGCCATGATTACCGGCATCCTGATCAACCATCGTTTGCTCATTGCCCGCCGGCGGAATTCAAGGCGCGTTCGCGCGCAAGAACTCCGCCTCCTCCTTTGCCATCGGGTTCATGTTCACTTGCCATTCAGCCTATCATCTTTTGAGCATCCTTGTCATTCCCGTTCGGCGCCTGCTGGTCCCCCGACGTGTGTTCGCTCAGCTTGACGCTTAATGCTACCATGAGGAAAGCGATCGACCCCGTCGCGGTGCGACTTCGCCAGCCGCAATTTGCCGCTGACGGTCGACCGAGAAGTCTTCGCCCATGAGACATGAAAGGAATGTGCTGGATGGAATCCGCAAATCGACAATACCCGTATCCTTCACGGCGCATGGTGGGCTACGCCCGTCGAGGCATGGTGGCGACCTCGCAAAATTTGGCCGCCGAGGCCGGGCTGGCTGTTTTGCGTCAGGGTGGCAACGCCGTGGATGCGGCGGTGGCCGCGGCGGCCGCCCTGACCGTCTTAGAACCGACGTCCAACGGCATCGGAGGCGACGCCTTTGCCCTCATTCTCTATCAGGGCCGCCTCTACGGCCTGAACGCAAGCGGTCCCGCCCCGACCGCGCTTTCCGCCTCGACGTTGAGCGATCGCGGCTTCACCTCGATGCCGCGCTGGGGATGGCCACCGGTAACGGTTCCGGGGGCTCCCCGGGCGTGGGCGGACCTCTGCCGCCGCTTCGGCCGCCTTTCCCTGAGTCGTTGTCTGCAATCCGCGATCGACTATGCCGAAGGAGGCTATCCAGTCTCGCCCGTGCTGGCCTACGGATGGGAGCACGCCTTCAACACCTACCGCCGTTACTTGGTTGGTCAGGAGTTCGCACCCTGGTTCGACACCTTTGCCCCTCAGGGCCGGGCGCCGGCCGAAGGCGAGATCTGGCGCTCACCCAACCACGCCCGCACCCTCCGGAGCATCGCCGACTCCGGGGCCGATGACTTCTATCTGGGCGACCTGGCTGACCGCATCGACGCCTTCTCGCGCGCCCATGGCGGTTTCTTGCGCAAATCCGATTTAACGGCGTTTCAAGCCCAATGGGTGGACCCTGTGCGAACCACCTATCGCGGCTACGACATTTGGGAGCTTCCGCCCAATGGGCAAGGCGTCATCGCCCTGATGGCGCTCAACATTCTAAGCCATTTCGAGCTGGAGCAGCGGGAAACGGTCGACACCTACCACTACCAAATTGAGGCGTTGAAACTCGCCATGACCGACGGCCAAGCGGCCATCACCGATCCTCGCTGGATGCCGGCGGATCTCGTCGACACCTGGCTATCGAGCGCCTATGCCGAAACCAAGTCCGCAGCCATCAGCCAACGGGCACTGGACCCTGGGCCTGCCCATTTTACAGGAGGAGGCACGGTGTATTTGGCCACCGCCGACGCACAGGGCAACATGGTATCGTATATTCAAAGCAACTACATGGGCTTTGGCTCCGGTCTGGTCGTTCCGGGCACGGGTATCGCCCTGCAAAACCGCGGTCATCTCTTTTCCGTCAACCCTGCGGCGGCCAATTTCCTCGAACCCGGCAAACGGACCTACCACACCATTATTCCCGCCTTTTTGGGCAAAGACGGCCAATATCTGGGTCCCTTCGGCGTCATGGGGGGGTTAATGCAACCGCAGGCGCATCTGCAAGTGGCGTCCAATATCATAGATTTTCAGCTAAATCCCCAATCGGCCCTCGACGCCCCGCGCTGGCAGTGGGTCGAGGGCAACCGCGTGGTGGTAGAACCCGAGGTGGCTCCGTGGCTCATTGATGGGCTCGGTGCCCGCGGACATCACGTGGTGAAGCTCAGCGAGCGGGGATCGTTCGGACGCGGACAAGTGATTCTCCGCAACGCCGAAGGCGTCCTCCTGGGAGGCACCGAGGGCCGCGCGGACAGCGGCCTGGCCTGCTGGTAGTAGCCAAAGGCCGGGGAAGCTGCCTCCCCCTCACCGGCGCCAGACAACCTCGCCGCCTTCCCAGGCCAACTGTTCCGGCTGCATGACGAGGTGTTCCCAGAGTTGCCGGCCGACCTGCGCCACGCGTCCGGGGTCGCCCGTCGTGAAAAGGCTCACGGTTCCTGAGCCCTCCCGGGTTAAGCCACCAACATACCGAGGCAAGATTTTGGCGGTCTCTAACCCCGGGTCAATCAAATGGGCGCGGTTGCCGACCACTTCGGCAAAGATGGCCTGCATATGCGGAAAGTGGGTGCAACCCAGAATCAACGTATCCACATCCTCGGCGAGCATTCCCTCCACGCAGCGGGCGACGGCGGCTCGGCTTTCGGGTCCGGTTACCCGCCCGTTTTCCGCCAGCACCACCAGCAACGGACAGGGGCGCTGCCACACCACCGCCCGCGCCTCCGCCGCCTTCAGCCCCTGTTGGTAAATCCCTGACCGGTGGGTCGCAACGGTCGTCAACACGCCGATCCGCCGGTTTTCGGTCGCCCGCACCGCCGCCAAAATCCCCGGTTCGACCACACCCACCACGGGCACTCCCCCAGATGCCTCGCGGGCGGTGTCCAAGGCCGCGGCGGTCGCCGTGTTGCACGCGATAACCACCGCCTTAGGGTCCAGGGTCAACGCATAGCGCAAGACACCCAAGAAAAACGTCCGCACCTCGGCCAGGGGCCGCTGACCATACGGGAAATGCGCGGTATCGCAAATATAGATATACTCCTCTCCCGGATAGAGCGTCCATGCCTGTCTGAGCAGGGTCAACCCGCCTTCCCCGGAATCAAACACCACAATCGGGCGCCCGGCCCGTGCCATCTCCTCGTCTCCTTCGCCTTGCCCGGTTCGCTGCCTAATCCTGTTGGTTGCACAATATGGAACACTCCACCCGATGCTACGGAGCAAGGCGTCCAGAGATCAGCTGCGGCGGCGCAGGAACGCCGGAATATCCAAATCGTCGTTGGGAAAAGGTTTAACTTCAATTTTCTCCGCTTCGTGGACACTTGGCTCGGACGCCGATGACCTGACGCGATCTCCGCTGAAGCCGGTCGCGATCACGGTCACGCGCACCTCATCCTTAATGCTATCATCAATCACCGCGCCAAAAATAATATTCGCCTCGGGATCGGCAGCCTGAATGACAATCTCGGCCGCTTCATTCACCTCGAACAAGGACAAGTCCGCGCCGCCCGTGATATTGAGCAAGACGCCGCGCGCGCCATCAATACTCGTCTCCAACAACGGACTCGAAATCGCCGCCTTGGCTGCGGCCTGGGCGCGGTTCTCCCCTTGGCTGATGCCCACCCCCATCAAGGCGGACCCCATCTCCGCCATAATGGTCTTGACGTCGGCAAAATCCAGATTGATTAACCCGGGCACGGCGATCAAATCCGAAATGCCTTGGACGCCTTGGCGCAGCACGTCGTCGGCAATCCGGAACGCCTCCACAATCGCCGTGCGTTTTTCGACGACCTGCAGCAGGCGGTCATTGGGGATGGTGATCAGCGTGTCCACCTTGGCCTTCAAGTTACTGGCGCCTTTTTCGGCAAACGTCTGTCGGCGCCGACCTTCAAAGGTAAACGGCTTGGTCACCACCCCGACCGCCAAGGCCCCGACTTCCTTCGCCACCTCGGCCACCACCGGCGCCGCGCCGGTACCCGTCCCGCCGCCCATCCCGGCGGTAATAAAGACCATATCCGCTCCTCTGAGCGCCTCAGCAATCTGTTCGCGGCTTTCCTCGGCCGCCTTTTGGCCGATTTCCGGATTGGCCCCGGCACCTAGCCCCTTGGTCAATTTCGTGCCTACCTGCAAGCGAATACCCGCCATCGACAGGGCCAGAGCCTGGGCATCGGTGTTGAGCGCAATGAACTCCACGCCCTTGAGCCCAGCATGGATCATCCGGTTGACCGCGTTGGTCCCCCCACCTCCGACGCCAACCACCTTAATGACGGCGAAATTCTCTTCCGCTTGGTCGAACTCCAACATTGCTTGTCCCCCCCGCCCGCCGGGCGCTCAGTTTGGTCCCCGTAATGCCTCATCGTGTCTATGCCATTGGATTTATGCTACCGTAACCAACGCCGCATGAATAGCCGTAACCAGGTCCGCCATTCGCCGCCGGCCCCGGTTAACGCCTCCGGGCCAACCAGGCCGCGGGCCAGTCCGACCACCGTCGAATAGCCGGGATTGCGGCTCAGGTCGGACAGCCCCTTGAGCACCTTGGGTTGCCCAACGCGGACCGGCCAACCCCAACGCGCTACCAAGAAGGAGACCAGACCCTTCAAGGAGGAACCGCCTCCGGTCACCACCACGCCGGCGGCGGGACCTTTGGTCCATTCTACCTGGCGCAACTGATCTTCGATGAACGTGGCCCATTCTTCTACCCGAGCTTCCACGATTTCCTCCAGTTCGCCAATCTCGATCCGTTTCAGCGACTGGCCATTGACGCTGTGCATTTCCACCGTTCCATCGCGGCTGCCGCCGACTTGGGCATATTCCAGTTTCAGGCGCTCCGCTTGGGCGGCAACCACCCCCAAGCCCACCGCCAAATCCGAAGTGATGGCCTCTCCGCCGATAGGCACCACGCCCAAGTGCTGCAGATGCCCTCCGCGATAGATGGCAATGCCCGTGGTGCCCCCGCCCACGTCGAGGAGCACCACGCCCAGTTGACGGTCGTCGTTGCCCAGCACGCCATCGGCCGCCGCCTTAATCCCGGCGGTGACTCCGATGGGAGTAATCCCCGCCATCGTCACCACGCGGCGGAGGTTTCGCAGCACCGTGCCCAGTCCGCTGACCACAAATACCTCGGCGGCCAAGGCATGGCCCACCATGCCCACCGGATCATTGACGCCGCGAAATCCGTCGACCGCAATCCCGCGCCGGATGACCTCCACCACCTCGTGATCGGACGGCAACTTGACCTGGCTCGCCTTGTGAATAGCCATGCGGACGTCCTCGTCGCGCACCGTCCCCGTCCGCACCGGGATCTCGGCCCGGCCCGGGGTCAACGTCAAATGATCCCCGTTGACCGAGATACCGGCCACCGCGATCTCGGTACCCGCCATGCTGTTAGCCCGATTGACGGCGTCGCGGATCGCCAACGCCACGCGCTCCACCTCAAACACTAAGCCCCGCCGCATCCCCACGACTGGCGTCGCTGCAATCCCGAGTACCGCCAAGTCATCATCCGGTCTCGCCTCACCCACCAAAGCAGAGATCTTCGTGGTTCCAACGTCCACGGCGAGAACAAGCTGTCTTCTGGCCACCCGCATCCCTCCACAACCGCTTCCGTTACGATCCATTTCTCTTCAAAGCGCAAATTTCCTGCCACAGAAACGGCGCAGGCGAACTTCCTCGGCCCCATGGCGGGATGCTGACCGAAACTCTCGGCCTTCGGACGCAAAAATGCAGACAGACGAGCGTTAGGACGTTCCGGCATCGACGAATCTAACCCGGCCATCACCGGTTGACCGGGTCCGACCACCAAATCTCCACGGCCCCTCGGGCGGGGCTCCCCGACCGCTTCGAGTCTTCAGGAATTCTCAAGCTTTTCCCATCTTAACAGGTTTGCGGTAAAGCCGCGCAGGAGGCTAGGGCGGAGAAAAAATTTCCAATCTCAGGCCGGTCCTCCCCAATCGCCGACGCCGCAGCGTTGCCCGGGGCCGGGGAAGCCCGTCCCCGGCCGCTTCCCCGGCTTGCCCCCCCGCCGAAAACACGCCTCAGGCCTCACGGCACGTGACATCGGCGCCCAGCGTCGCGAGTCGCTCGGCAAGATTTTCGTAGCCCCGCTCGATCACGGCAGAATTGGTGATGTGAGTGACCCCCGGAATCCCAAGCGCGGCGATGATCAGGCCGGCGCCCGCGCGGAGATCTTGGGCCCGCACCGTGCCCGGGTGCAACAAACCCCCGCCATAGACCATGGCTACCCGTTGATCCGCGGTGATCCGCGCCCCCAGCCGCCGCAATTCCGCCGCGTGTCCCAATCGATTTTCAAAAACGCGCTCCGAAATATAATGGACGCCGGGCACCTTGAGCAAAAACGCCATGAACTGCGCCTGCATGTCAGTGGCAAACCCGGGATACGGCCCGGTATAGACCGATATCGCCCGGGGCGCGTACTCGCTCGGGCATTCGACCTGCACCGCGTCATTATCATCGAACCGCGTTGAACAACCGAGCACCCGCAAATATTCCCAAAGGCCAGGGAGATGATCGACCAGGCAATTTTCCAGGCGTACGGTGCCCCCCGAAGCCGCCACCGCAAGCGCAAACGTCGCACTTTCAATGCGATCGGGAATCACGGTGTGATCCGCCCCAGACAGGTGCGCGGAGCCTCTTACCCGAATCTCCGGCGTACCCGCTCCGCGAATGCGGGCGCCCATCCGCTCGAGAAATTGCGCCAAATCCACCACCTCAGGCTCCATCGCTGCATTGCGAATCCGCGTCTCGCCGTCCGCCATCACCGCCGCCATCATCAAGTTTTCGGTGGCGCCAACGGAAGGATAGCTCAAATGGATTTCCGCTCCCTGCAGTCGCGGGGAGACCACCAGGGTTCCGCCAGCGTCTTCGCTGACCTCAGCCCCCAGCGCCTGAAATCCGGCCAGATGCAAGTTAATCGGCCGATCCCCAATCGCGCACCCTCCCGGCTGCACGATGGCCGCCCGCCCCAGCCGCCCCAAGAGCGGTCCCATGACGAAAATCGACGCGCGCATCTCCTGCATTAAGAGCTCCGGCACCTGAAAGCGGTCGACTCCCCGAGCATCAATGGCCAAGCTCTGTCCCGTTCGTTCGACGATCGCCCCCAAGGCGGTCAGGACGTCCGCCATCACCGCGACATCACGGATTCGCGGCACATCACGCAGAATCACGGGACCGTCCGTCAGCAGGCTGGCGGCCATAATTGGCAGTACGGCGTTCTTGGCTCCGTTTATTCGCACGGTTCCGTCAAGCCGGTGCCCTCCTCGTACCACAAATTCTCCCATGTTGCACTGGCTCCCCCTTCTCCCGGTCCGATCCAACGCACCTCGGGTCGCAGGATGACGTGGTACCGCTGATACACGGCGCAACGGATTCGGCGCATTAGGCCTAGGACATCATTGGCCTTCGCCTGGCCCAGGTTCAGGATAAAGTTGGCATGCACCCGCGAGACTTCGGCATCTCCCACCCGCCATCCCTTGGCGCCAATCTCCTCGATCAGGCGCCCGGCATAAAGCGGGCTGGGATTTTTGAACACGCTACCCGCGCTCTGCGCACCCACCGGCTGGGTCGACTTGCGATGGGCCATGAAGCGATGCATGGCGTCCCGGATCTCGTCCGGATCCCGGGGATACAGCTCGATCATCGCGGCCAAGGCAATCCAGGGCGTGTGCTGAAATCGGCTTTGCCGATATTCAAATTCGGCCTCCGTCGCCGGAATGGTGCGCACCCCGGTGAGGGGATCCCACACCCGTACCGACCGCACCACTTCAACCATGGCCGAGCCGTGGGCGCCCGCGTTCATAACCAAGGCGCCGCCCAACGTTCCGGGGATGCTAATCGCGAATTCGAAGCCTCCCAGTCCCGCCCGCGCCGCCAGATGCGACAGCTTGGTCAGCAGGACCCCGGAACCAGCATCCATCGTCCCTCCCCGGATCGCCACGTCCTTCAATCCGTGCACGGTGGATAACACCACCGCCTCCACGCCCTGGTCCGAAACTAGCACGTTGGTCCCCTGTCCCAAGATAAGGAAGGGAATCCCGCGATCTTTCAGCCACTCCAGGGTGCGGACCACCCCGTCTTCCGATGCGGCTTCCACCAAAACTCGCGCCGGACCACCAATCCGGTACGAGGTGTGGCGTCCCATGGGCTCTTGTTCGTGTACGGTACCTCCGTTCAACCTACGCAAATCAGCGGCGATTCGTGCGAAGTCGATGCGACTCACCTCCCCGCGTCCGGCGGCCCAACTCGAAGATGAATCCCGCCATCTGGGCCGCGGCCTGGGGATCCGACATTCGGCGGGCGTTCTCGGCCATCGCGGCCAAAGCCTCCGCGTCGGTGACCAATTTCAGCACGCGTTCGGTGGCTTTCGGTCCCAAATCTCGTTCTGCCATCATGATCGCCGCCCGGTGTTTTTCCAGTTCGCGGGCATTGTGTGTCTGGTGGTCTTCGGATACATGCGGCGAGGGCACCAACACCATCGGGAGCCCGTAAGCCAGACAGTCGGCAATCGTCATCGCGCCGGCTCGCCCTAAAAACAGGTCGCTGGCCCGGTAGCCCTGACCGATGGTATCGAAATACGCCTCGACGCGAATGCGCCGCCGGTCGAGCGTACCATAGGTTTTCGCCAGCCGTTCGGCAACCGCTGGATAGTAGCGGCGGCCGGTGGCCCATAACAACCCCAAGCCCGGCTCCCCCACTATCCTCGGCAACAGATCGAGCATCCAATCGTTGATTCCCCCCGCTCCCTGACTCCCTCCGGTCACCATCAGCAGGCGCACCCCCGGATCCAACCCGAGGCTTCGCCGTGCCTCCTCGCGCGTCTGCGGGATCGGGGGGGGGACCGGATTGGCAATGACCTTGACCCGGCGCGGATGGGCAAAGTGCGCTCGGCTCTCCTCGAAGGGCACCATGACCAAGGCGGCAAATCGGGAAAGGAGGCGGTTGGTTAACCCCGGCCAGACATTTTGCTCTTGAATCACCAAACGGATGCGCAGAACAAGCGCCGCCATGCCCACGGGCCCAGTCACGTAACCGCCGGTGCCAATCACCAAGTCGGGGCGAAACTGGCGCAAAAGCGCCAGTGCCTCGCATCCCCCCCAGAGCACCGACGTCATCCCGGCAGCCTGGCGCTTCCATCCCTTGCCGAGCATCCCCTGCGCATGAATCGCGCGAAACGGCAACTGATGGGCGGGCACTAGACGCGCCTCGAGTCCGTGCCGGGTGCCCACATACAACACCTCCAGCGCCGGATCGGCCTCCTTCATGGCTTGATAGATGGCCAGGGCTGGGTACACATGGCCTCCGCTCCCCCCGCCCGCCAAGACTATTCGCAATCAGATCGCTCCTTCGGCCACGCTGCCCCGGTCCCGCCTCCGACGCATTGTTCCGCCGGGCGCCCTGGGTCCCCTGCAATACGTTACGTCGCATGCTGGCTGATGTTTAATAGAATGCCGACGCCACACAGGCTAAGGACCAACGACGACCCCCCGTAACTAATGAACGGGAGGGTAATCCCGGTTACCGGCAGCGTATCGGTGACGACTCCGATATTAATCCCGGCCTGCAAGGCAATCATGGTCGTGATGCCGGTGGCGAGCAGCGACCCAAACAGGTCCGGGGCGCGCATGGCAATGCGGTAACCTCGCCATGCGAGGATTAAGAAGAGCACTACGACCGAAATCGTGCCCAATAATCCCATTTCCTCGCCCAAGACGGCAAAGGCAAAATCGGTATACGCCTCGGGCAGAAATCCGAGGGCTTGCCGGGAAGCACCCAGACCGACCCCTAAGAGGCCGCCAGATCCTAATGCCAACAAGCCTTGAATGGTGTGAAAACCCGCCCCCAGCGGATCTTTCCAGGGATTCAAAAAGGTGGTTACCCGCTGCAGCCGGTAAGGTGCGGCCACAATCGCAGCGCCCAACAAGGGGAGCGCCGAGGCCCCAAGCCCCAACAGATGGCGAGAGCGTGCACCGGCAACAAACAGCATGACAAAGAAGGTGCCTGCCAAGGCGACCGTCGTCCCCAAGTCGGGTTCGGCGATCACCAAGCCGAAGATCAGCATGGCGATGGTCAGATGCGGCAGGACCCCTCGCCAAAAATCGCCGATTCGGTCCTGATGAAGGCTGAAGAGGCGGGCAAACAGCATCACCATGGATAATTTGGCCAGTTCCGAAGGCTGCACGATGAGGGGGCCCAAGGCCAACCAGCGGCGCGAACCATTGATCTCGCGTCCGACGTGGGGCACCAGCACCACGATCAGCAAGAGCACGCTCATCCCAAACAGTGGCAAGATGCCCCGGATATACCGCCAATAATCAATGTGTGCGGTCACCACCATCAATCCGATGCCGAGTGCAGCCCACACTAACTGTCGTTCGATAAAATGGTAGGGGGTGCCCAGTGCATACAGTGCACCCGGCGCACTGGCCGAAAACACGACCAGCGTCCCTATCCCCAGTAAGCTGAGGACCGCAACCAGCAGTATGAAATCCTGGCGTCCGCGCACGCGCATCTCCTCCCCGACCCTTCTCCCCTATAATGCTTGTATGGGGATACGCAGCCACCAGGCGGCCGCGGCTCCGCATACGGCCACCAGCCAAAATACCGTTACCACCCGTTCCTCCGTCCAGCCCGCCAGCTCAAAGTGGTGGTGCAGGGGACTCATCCGAAAAACCCGCTTCCCGGTCAACTTGAAGCTCAGCACCTGCACGATGACCGATAGGGTCTCCATGACGAACAGCACCCCAACCACCGGCAACAGCAGCACCATGTGGGAGATTACCGCCGCTCCGCCCAACGCCGCCCCCAGCGACAACGCTCCCGTGTCGCCCATAAAGATGGCGGCGGGGTGAAGGTTGAAACGCAAGAAGGCCACCAGTCCGCCGACCAGGGTTAAACTGACAATGGCCAGGGCGTGATGACCGCTTACGATGGCCACGTAGGCAAAAAACGCGATGCCGATGGCTGACGCACCGCCCGCCAGCCCATCCAGGCCATCGGTGATGTTGACCGCGTTGCCTGCCCCCAAAATTGCCAGCACGGCGAGCGGCCCGTACCACACCCCCGGATTCCATGATTTCCACCCGAAAGGCAATATCCATCCCTGGCCAGCACCCCCGTATCGTTGAGCGAGCCAGGCAAAGAGGACCGCAAGGAGAATCTGAGCAATAAGTTTTTCGCGGGCCCGAAGCCCCAGCGACCGCTTGCGCGCGGTCTTGATAAAGTCGTCGGCAAACCCGAGCGCCCCATACCCGAGGATCAAGAGCAACAGGCCCCAGGCCACGACCGACCCGCCATCGAGAATCGGCACCGCCAAGCAGAGCGGCACCAAAAAAAGGAGACCTCCCATGACTGGCGTTCCCTGCTTCTTGTGATGCGTCTCGGGCCCCGCCTCGCGGACTGTCTGCCCGATCTTCATCCGTTGCAATAGGGGAATGAGGAGCGGGCCCAGGGCCAACGCGGTGGAAAAACCGATCACCGCCGCCACAATGAGTTTCACCGTGGCCCTCCCCACTCCGCCAGCCGACTGACCAGGCGGTGGAGCTCTACGCCGTGACTGGCCTTTACCAGGACGACGTCTCCCGGGCGCAAAGTCTCGGTCAACACCTGAACCGCCTCCTCAATCGTTTTTGTGCTATAGGTCGGCACTTCTCGGGCCATCGTCTCTTCGGCGATGAACTGCGCGCGCTGGCCTACGGTCACCACCACGTCCGCCCTCGACACCGTCTTGATCCCAATGCGCCGGTGCATCGCTTCTTCTTGGTCCCCGAGCTCCAGCACATCGCCCAACACGGCGATGCGCCGGCCTGGCTGGGCAGCCAAGACGCCCAAGGCCGCCTCGATCGACACCGGACTGGCGTTATAGTCGTCTTCCAAAATCTCCACCGCACCCACCTGATGACGGCGGATTCGCGACCGGTCGCGGGATATCGTCTCCAATCCCTCAATCGCGTGCTCTGGAGCCACGCCTGCGGCCATGCCGACCAAAAACGCCGCCGCCACATTGACCGCTTGATGAACGCCCAGCCAAGGCAAACGCATGTCCCAGCTTCGCTGGTCCCATCTGAGCCTCACGTACGTATGATCGCGTTCCAGCGTGGCTTGTTCGACCGTCACGTCGAGACCTGGCGTTTCGCCGTACCACATCACCCGGTGACCGCGCAAACTGTTGCCCAGGTAGCGAACCCGGGGGTCGTCAAAATTCAGCACCGCGGTGCCACCGGGCCGAAGGCCCTGAAGAATCTCGCTCTTGGCCGCTTGAATGGCGTCGAGGGAGCCGAGGGTTTCCAGGTGACTCGGTCCGATATTGCTGATGACCGCCACGTCGGGCGGGGTGATTTCGGTCAGGCGGCGGATTTCCCCCGCAAACCGCATGCCCATTTCGGCGACAAAGTAAGCCACGTCCGCTGGGGCGCCAAAAAAGGATAGCGGAATGCCGATCTTCGTGTTGTAGTTGCTCACGGTGGCTGCCGTAGCATACATCGTGGCCAGGACGGCGGCGCTCAGTTCCTTAATGCTGGTTTTGCCGACACTGCCGGTCACGCCCACCACGCGCACCCCGTGATCGTCGACATAGCGGCGAACGACGTCGCCCATGGCGTCGAGCGGCGAGGCGACGCGCACAATCGGTCCCCCCCGGTCCGCAAAGCTGTTTTCCACCAAGGCCACCGCGCCCGACCGCCAGGCGTCGCCGACGAACTGGTGACCGTGGGCCTGACGCCCCGGCAGCGCGACGAAGAGATCGCCCGCTACCGCCGTGCGGCTGTCAATCGTCACCCCCCGAATTGGGACGTCAGGGTTCGGCACGCCTTCGATCGCCCCCCCGGTCCACTCGGCCCATTGTCGCAACGTCACTGAAATCACCCGCTCGCCAGCGGTGAGCCGTTCCTGCCTTCCGGTGACCTGTCCCCCAGGCTTTCGGATAGACCCCTGGCCCAAAATCCCAAACACCGCTGGCTCCCTCCCTCTTTTCACGCCTGTGTGTTGACTTGTCTGCTTCCCGCCTCGTTCCTAAGCTTGCTGGACAATTTCCCTGAGCACCTGCCGGGCCACTTCACGGTCGTCAAAATGAATAGTGGCATCGCGGTAGATCTGGTAGGTTTCGTGCCCCTTGCCCACGATAAGCACCACGTCCCCCGGCTTGGCCCGCCCCAATGCGCTGCGAATGGCCCGCTCCCGGTCGAGCTCGACGTCCCAGTGCCCGCCGACCTCCCGCAGCCCCTCTTCAATTTGAGCGATAATGTCCCGGGGATCTTCCGAGCGCGGATTATCGGCCGTCAACATGACCCAATCGGCGTAACGCCCGGCGACCTGCCCCATTTGCGCTCGTTTGCCCTGATCCCGGTCGCCGCCCGCGCCAAACACCACCATCACTCTGCCAATGGCAAATTCCCGGGTGGTTTTCAACACGTTGTCGAATCCGTCGGGCGTGTGGGCATAGTCGACGATGACCGTGAATGGCTGACCGAGGTCAATCCGCTCGAAACGCCCCGGCACCCCGGGCGAGCGCGCCAGCGCCCGCGCCATCGTCTCGGGGTCGATCTGACGAACCCAGCCCACCGCCATGGCGGCTAGCGCATTTTGCACGTTGAAGCGTCCGGTCATCCCGAAGCTGACCGGTTGCCGGCGTCCATCCGGAAACACCGCCACGAACTGTGCCCGGTCGCTGCTGATTTGCACCTGCTCGCCGCGAATGTCTGCCCCCGCCTTGATGCCGTAGGTGACCACGGTGGCGGTCGCTTCTCGAGCAAAGCGCGCCGCATGGCCGTCGTCGGAGTTAATCACCGCGGCTATCGGCCCCTTGTTTAATCCGTGCCCCAGGGTATGAAAAAGACGGGCCTTGGCTTGAAAGTAATCTTCCAAATCTTTATGAAAGTCAAGATGGTCCTGGGTTAAGTTCGTAAACACGGCAACGTCATACTCCACGTGATCGACCCGCTTGAGCGCGAGGGCATGCGAGGAAACTTCCATCACCGCGGCCTTCATTCCGCGGTCGACCATATGACGCAGGATGCGTTGCAGGTCGGGAGCTTCCGGCGTAGTGCGCACCACCTTGAACACCTCCGGTCCGATCAAGGTGTGGATGGTGCCCGTCAAACCGCACGCAATGTCTTCGGCTTCTAAGATCCCCCGAATCAAATGGGTCACGGTGGTCTTGCCATTGGTGCCCGTCACCCCCACCATCCACAAGCGGCGCGACGGCGAACCGAAAAACGTGTCCGAGAGCTTGGCCATGGCCCAACGAGCATCTTCCACGACCACCCCCGGCATGCCCGGCGGGATCGCGTCCTCCCGTTCCACAACGGCTGCACGTCCGCCGCGGTGTAGGGCCTCCCTGCAAAATAAGTGTCCATCGGTGCGAAAGCCCGGCACCGCGCAGAACAAGTCGCCCGGCTCGACCTGCCGAGAATCGTATTGAATACCCTTGATCTCCACCTCGGCGTCTCCTATCCACGCACGAATAGGTTGCCCCGCCATCACTTGCTTGAGTCGCACGCTACTCCCTCCCATGCCGGGCCGCCCACCGCCATCAGGTGGTTTGCAACCAAATCGTGGTGCCCGCCCTGATCTCCGTGCCGGGGGCGACCGACTGCCCGCTGACAACTTCCGAGGGCGTCCCGCCGTCGACATTCAACCCCAGCTCAAAGGCCAGCCGATGGGCGGCGTCAACCGTCAGGTGGCGAAAATTCGGCACCGTGACCCATTGCAGGTAGATTACGGGCTGCTTTCCCAACCGCAGTCGCACGACCGTGCCGGCCGGGCGCCATCCCCCGTACTCCACCGACTGGGCCACGACGACGTCGCCCTCACCCGTAAATTGTACCGGAAAGCCACTTGCTGCGGCATCATTTTCTGCTGCAACCGGGTCCAGGTCCACGAGGTCGGGCACCATCGCGGACTCTCCCGCGGCAGGGCGACGGATGGGTTGGCTGGGAGGAATCTTCCAATAGCGCAAGATCTGTCGCATAACGCGGCGAAACACGGGAGCGGCGACCTGCCCACCGTAAAATGCCCCCTTCGGCTCGTCGATATTGACCATGAGGGCGACCTGGGGATCGGGCACGGGCGCAAACCCAACAAACGACGCGATATACACCCCTTCTAGCACACGACCGTTCATCACTTTTTGGGCCGTTCCCGTCTTGCCAGCAACCCGGTAACCAGGAATCGTGGCCTGTTTGCCCGTGCCCCGGCTCACCACACCCACCATCATTTCCTGGACCAATCGGCTCTTGGCCGGAGAGATCACCCGGCGCACGCGCTCGCCGCCTACGCGAGCAACCAGCGTACCTTCGGGACTTTGAATCGCATCGACCACGTGCGGCTTGAGCAGGACTCCGCCGTTGGCGATGGCCGCCACGCTATTTAACAGGTTGATCGACGTGACCGTCAAGGTTTGCCCAAAGGCCATCACCGCCAGGTCCAAAATGGTCGCCCTCGAAGCGGCGGGCAAAATGCTCTTCGCTTCCCCCGGCAGGTCGATATGGCTCTTGCCATTTAGCTGAAAGGCGTCGATCCAGTGATAAAAACGGTCAATCCCCAGACCGAGACCCAATTCCATGAATCCCACGTTGCAGGAATTCATCACCACCTGGCTCAGCGACTGGGGTCCGTGTCCGGCCAGCCGCCAGCAGTTCACCTTGCGGCCGGCGACAAGCTTGAACCCGGGACAAAAAAAGCCGCTCCCCGCATCCGCGGTGCCCGCGGCCAAGGCGGCGGCGAGGGTGACCGGCTTGAAAATCGAACCGGGAGGATTCGTATCGGACACCGCCCACAACCGCTCGTCCTGAGCATGATATTCGCGGAAGAAATTGGGATCGAACGACGGCCGCTGGGCGAGGGCGAGCACCCCGCCGGTGGATGGATGCATGGCTACCACGCTGACCGACTTGGCCCCCGTCGCGGCCATGGCCCGTTGGCAAGCGCGTTCAGCAATCCACTGGATGGTAGCGTCGAGCGATAGCTTCAGGGAATCGCCCTCGCGCGGTCGGGTTATCCGTTGCGCTCCCCGGATCACCGGCTCGCCCTGAGCGGTATATTCTTCCTCAATCTTGCCCGGCCGACCCGCCAACACCCGATTATAGGCCAGCTCGACGCCTGCCAGCCCTTGGTTGTCAATTCCGGTGAAACCCAGCACCGGGCCCGCCAAGTGACCCTCGGGATAGTAGCGGGTGGCTTCCGCGATCAAGTGAATGCCCGGCAAGGCCGATAATTGGCTCTTGATGGCGTCGGCCTGAAGGGGCGTAAGATGGCGCTTCAGCCAGACAAATCCTTGGTGCCGGTGAAGCCTCCGAAGTACCAGGTCGGCGGGAAGCCCGGTCAACTCGGCGAGCAAAATTGCCTCCTGAGCCTGCGAGCCCCGAGTCTGCACAGGCCTTGCATACAGCGAGAGCACGTGATGGCTGCCCGCCAGCAGGCGTCCCTCGCGATCCACAATATTTCCCCGCTGGGCCGCCAAGGGGATTTCCCGAAAATGGATCGCATCGGCCAGGGCCTGTAAGCGGCCGGCGTTCACCCCTTGAATGCCGATCAAGCGTCCGATTACCGTCATATCAAAAATCCCCACCCCCAGCAACACCAGAAAATTCCTCCGCTGGGTCGTAAGTGGCGGCCGGTCGGTCATCGCAACGCCTCCTTCGTCTTCGCTCGGACGGGCTAACCCCTCCCCATGCTATGTCGGACGGGTCAGGAAAATGTCACCCCGCTCCCCGCTGCGGGACCCGTCCGGCTAGGCACGCGGGTTCGGAGGAGCCGTCCCGTTGTTGCCGGTCGCATAGGGCTTGATGCCCCAGTAATGAAAGAGGAAGGTGGCAATATGCTTCCAAACCGGCGCCGCCACTTGATCTCCGTAGAACAGCGAGCCCACCGGGTGATGAATCATGACCAACATGATGAAACGCGGATGCGGAATGGGTCCGTACCCCAGGTAGGAGGCGGCAAAATCCGAGGAACTGGTCTTCCCATGCACGATCAGCTGAGCGGTTCCCGTCTTGCCCGCGATCACATAGCCGGGAACCTGCGCGGGCACGCCGGTGCCGTAGGCGGCCTCCAACACCATCATGTGCTCAATCTCGGCGGCGACCCGTGGACTCACCGGACGATTTTCGGCACGCGGCCGGATACGGTGCAACACCCTGCCTGATGGACTAAAAATGGCTTTGACGATGCGCGGTTGCATCATCACCCCGTGATTGGGAATGGTCGCGTCGGCCGCAATAATCTGCATGGGAGTCACCGCCAAGCCTTGTCCGAACCCCATCGTCGCCAGGTCGACCCGGTTGACCGATGACTCCGGCAGCCAGATTCCCGACGAATCCCCGGGCAGGCCTACTCCACTGGGATGGCCAAATCCATAAGCATGCACCATCTGGTACAGGCGTCGCACGCCCACCCGCAGCGCCGTTTCGCCGAAAACCTGGTCCGACGAAACCTCCAGGCCGCGCGTAAAGCTAATCCATCCCCATCCGTTGGGCTTCCAGTCGTTAATTCGGACGCCGTCAACGTTGAAATACCCTTTGGTGTAAAACATCGTCTGCGGGGTCACCACTCCCGCGCTCAGCGCCGCCGAGGCGGTCACCGGCTTGAAGATGGATCCCGGCGGCACCACCGTCTGCACCGCAAAATCGCTCATTTGCAACGGCGTCGCGGTGTAGTAGTGATTGGGATTGAAGTTGGGGTAGTTGGCCAGGGCCAGCACCGCGCCGGTGTGGGGATCCATGATGATGACGGTACCGTTGGTGGCGTGGGCCCGATGCACTCCCCAGGCCAGCCATTTTTGCGCCACGGCCTCAATATTGGCATCCATCGTGAGCTGCACCGTCTTTCCAGGCACCGGCCGGTGATAGGCCAGTTGCCATTGAGGCAACGGGTTGCCCGCGGCATCGGTATTCACCAGCCAATAGCCCGGCCGTCCGCTCAAAATCGCGTTATCCTGGTATTCGATGCCAGCCAATCCACGACCGTTCGATCCCACCATCCCCAGCACCTGAGAAGCCAGGCGGCCATTGGGATATTCGCGCCCGTTGACCGGAATCACCGTGATTCCGGTCAAACCCAAGGCTTGAATACGGTGGGCCACGGTGGGCGAAACCCCCCGATCCAACAACTGATACACGGTTTTTTGGTCCAATACCCGGCCGATGCGCTGAGCGGAAAAAGGCAGGTAGCGGGCCAACAAACGGCCATCACGATATGCGTTGGCCCGCCCCTGAGGACCGCTGTCGATATACTCGGGGGTGGCTACGACTTGATAACTGGGCACATCCATGGCCAAGACCACGCCGTTGCGGTCGACGATGCGCCCCCGGGTGGCGGGCAAAACCAGGCGGTGCACATGGATGGCCGCCGCGTCAACCGTTAATCGGTGGGAATGCACGACCTGAACCAAGATCAACCGCACGATCAACCACGCCGCCATGACCGCGACTAAGCCCAGCATCTCCAGCGCTCGCCAGCGGGTCCGCCGATGTGCCTCCTTCATCGGCCGATCAAGGCGGCATGGATCCCGCGAAAGAGGTTGGCGATCCATCCCAGCCAGCCGGCAGGCGCCGAATCGGCCGCCCGCGGGTGCCGAATCATCGCCGGTAATTTCGGGGCAGCTAGGGTTACATGCAGTCGCAGCGCTTCCCGTTGCAGTCGGGCGGGCGCGGTTAATTGCGAGATCTTGAGCCCCATGGCCTGCTGCTGGCGCATGATGTGGGTGTACGCCGTCGCCATGGCGTCTACCCGATATCCCAGCTGCATAACATAGACAGCCGCCCAGGTCACCAGCAAAGCGGCCATCCACATCAGGGCAATCCAATAGACGGTCTCGGCCCGTGCGTTCAGCCTGAATCGAAGTCGCCGCCGGGGCAACGGCCAGGCCACCTGCCGCATGCGCTTTTCCCAAGTTCGCGCCAGGCTGCCGTCCAGGGTGCCATCGTTATAGGGTTTGCGTTCTGGCTCGAGCATTATTCGATCTCCTTCGTCAAATTGCGGGGCCTGCTCCCATGATTTGCCGCATTTTGTCGGTCAGATGGCTAAAAAAGGACGCGTATTGCCGCTTTCCGCAGTTAGTGTTGATATACGCGGAGTTTCGCGGAACGCGCGCGCGGGTTCGATTCGGTTTCCGACGGAAGCGGCAGCACAGGATGCCGGGTGATGACTTCACCCACGCCGTCGAGTTGCCATTGTCGAAAACGCCGCTTGACCATTCGGTCCTCCAACGAATGAAAACTGACCACGACCAGGCGTCCTCCCGATGCTAGCGCCGCGTGGGCCTGGTTTAAGCCCTCATCCAAGGCACCCAGCTCATCATTGACCCAAATTCTGAGCGCCTGGAAAGTTCTCCGCGCGGGATGGCCCCCGGTCCGCCGCCGGGCCGCGGGAATGGCCGCCTTGATGACGTCGACCAGTTGCCCCGTGGTCCGAATCGGCTCGACCTGGCGAGCGTTGACGATGAATTCGGCGATGCGGCTGGCCCATGGTTCTTCTCCGTAGGTCTTGAGCGCCGAGGTGATTTCCTGTTGGGACTTCATATTCACCAGGCGAAAGGCGGTCACCGGGTTTTGCGGGTCCATGCGCATGTCGAGCGGGGCGTCAAAATGGTAACTGAATCCCCGCTCCGGCACGTCGAACTGGGGAGACGAAACGCCGAGATCAAAGAGCACTCCGGCCACCACCTGGTTGGCGGCGAGGGCATCAGCCAGGTGCCGAAAATTCGCACCCAGCAACCGCACACGATCGCCAAACGAGGCTAACGAGGCTCGGGCCTCGGCGAGCGCCATCGGATCCTGGTCCAAACCGATGACGCGGGTCTCGGGGAACTGTTCCAATAGACGCCGGCTGTGGCCACCGGCGCCCACCGTCGCATCCACGTATACACCACGGGGATCCGTGACCCAATAGTGCAAGACCTCGCCCGGCATGACACTCACATGGGTAAATCCCACCACCCGTCATCCCTCCCTCACACCCAGCCCTAAAAACCGTAGTCGACCATTTGAGCGGCCAATCGCTCATACTCACTCTGAGTCTGTGCTTGATACTCGGTCCAACGCGCCGCCGACCACAACTCCGCGCGACTGGAAACGCCTACGAGGACGCACTCCTTGTCAATCCCGGCGTATTCCCTGAGCCGGGGGGCCAGGGTCACCCTGGATTGTTTGTCCATTTCCACATCTTGTGCGCCCGCCAGAAACAGTCGGGTAAACGCCCGCGCTCCTTCATTGCTCATCGGCAGCTCCCGCAAGCGTTCCTCAAGTTTCTGCCACTCCGTCATCGGATAGAAAAACAGACAATGGTCCAAGCCTTTGGTGATGACAAACCGATCGTGCAAATCCTCCCGAAAGCGAGCCGGGATAACGATGCGCCCCTTTTCATCGAGCACGTGGGCATGTTCCCCAATCATCATCCCCGCTCACCCCCTTGCCTCCACTTCACACCACTTTACTCCACATTCGCTCCATAGGAGCTTCTTTCCTGCTCGGCAGGAAATTTTTTTGTCTACAAAAACTGGGAATAGTTGACCCGTGGCCCTGCGCCAACCCACACGCCGGTTCCATGGTTTGCCGATTTTGACGCCATCCGGGAGTCGCGGCAGACCGGGTCGGTTGCCGCCGAACCAGGACCTGCTCGCTCTCGGGCGCCTTGCGGTGGGCGCCCGAGAGGAATTCCGGCCCAGACGCGCCGCCGAAATAGGGTGATTAGGCCGAGCCCCGGTCAAGGCTTGGCACTTCCTGTCGCCGCCCGCGAAGCAGCGGAGACGCCGTGCTTGTGCCTGCACCGATTGACAGCCGCCGCCGTGGCCGATATAATGGCGTCGTGGTAGCCGGAACAAGGGGATGTAGCTCAGCTGGGAGAGCGCCGCGTTCGCATCGCGGAGGTCACGGGTTCGAATCCCGTCATCTCCACCAAATGCGTTAACGCCAATTTTGCCGGGTTACCCGAATCTTTCCCCCCCGAATTCCTCGCAGTTGCAACAGCGTGTCGCGCGTCAAGGTGAAGGCATAGTGCACCCGGCCGACCCGAATAGACTCGGCCTGACTGGGCACCCCCGGCTGTTTTTGAATCAGCCAGGTATGCAGATTCACCCCCGCTGGCAGAGCGTAACGAACGGTCATGTGATAGGTAACCGGAGGTTGGCGCAAGGATTGCCGCACGTCCGGAATGGTAATGTGCCCGCCGAACCACGTTTTATGCTCGATGCGGTTATTCACCCCCGGAGTCAGGAACCCGTTTTCCCCCTGCATGCCCAAATACTGCGAGCCCATGGGAGCATACACACGAATAAAGGCCTTATACGGCACCACCAGCCAACCTCCGTCAGCCAGGGCGGGATTTGTCCAGGTAATGACGGTGGTGGCGATGTCGCGGCCCGCACGGTTTTGTACCACCGTCGTGCGCACCGCTTCGTGGATAAAATAATTGTCCTTGTGTCCGCCCAGATTTTCGTCGACGACCTGCAAGTAATTGCCCTGCCGAGGAATACGGGCGGGAATCGTGCCCGCCCAATCGTAATGCGCCGCCAACCGTTCAGCCTGGGGGGCGTTGAAATAGAGAATAATCAGCTTTTGATTGAGGGCTTGGCGCACCGTTTTCACCAGCTGCAGGAATGCCCGGCCCCGGGCCCGTAAAGCCCGGCCCACCAGTTCCCGCAGCATCAGCCCCAGGAAAGCCTTGCGCTGCGCTCCGGAGAATCCGGCTTTTTCCGACAGGTATTCCATGTCTAAGTTGGCATTTTGCGGGGTGATCCGCAGGTCGTAGGGAGGCGGCAAGTTGATTCCGCCAACCTCCGCGATGAGACGATCCACAAACCAGGTATCGATGAAAATCATGCCCTGCACGGGCGGCACATTTCGCATCGCCGCGTAAAAGCGCTGAATATGCGCCACCGTCAGCGGAATGTCAGGCGACGTATTGGCATCGCGCAGATACGACCGATCAAGGCCAAAGGCGTCGGCAAAAAGCGGGGGCGCCGGCGGATGGTAGCGTGAATTGGGCATCGCATAGATGTCATGTGCATGGATCGCGCCCAGCCTGCCGTCGTGCAAGGCAAGATAGGCATACGCAGTCATAAAGCCGCCGGCCGGCCTCAGTTCCCCGCTATTTTGAAAAAACAACAAGTAACGGGTTGGTGCCGGAATGCCCAGCACCTGCGCAACGATCGGAATCTCGCGCTCAATGGCTGGTAGATGTTGAACGACGGTGTTGCTGACCGCCTTCAGCCGGCGCACCGCCCGGTTCAGCTGGGGCCCCAGCCCGCGAAGCTCGGCCGGATCTACCTGAGCTAGCTGGCGGTTGGCCATTTCAAGCCGCGGATACGCCTGACGGAGGGCAGGCATGATGGTCGGCAGCGCCGTGACCACGGCCTGAATTTTTTGTTGCCCCGTCATGGCGACCGGGGCTATCCGAGAGCTGGCGCGAAAACCGAACACCGGAGCAATGCGCTTAAGCGCTGGCAACACGACGTCCACGGCACGCAGAGCCTCGTTCGCCGCCAAGTAAAGATGCCAGCTGGAGGCATACGAACCGCGGATTCCCGGAATCCAGGCGAGGTAATGAAGCTGGTTCATACTGGGTCGCATCGCCCGCAAATCGCGCGACATCTTCGCGAGTTCCCCCACCATGCCGGACCAATGCTTCCCGCGCACGTCGTATTTGAGGGCAGCCAGGTTGCGTTCGAAGACGCAGGCATCCGCCCTCAGTCCGACCACGGGCACGGCCAGAAACCAATACCCGATGGCGGTGGCCACCAGCCCGAGGATCCCCCAGCGCCATCGCCGACCGGCCGCCCCTCCCCCGCCGAAGGGCCCACCCCATCGCGATCTCCTGCTGCGCGGCGTCGCCACTGGCACACCCCCCGTTTGCTCGAAGCGCGGCGCTACCGCCCGCCCGCGTGGCGAAAGGACGGCAGTTCTGGCCATATTCGCCGCCATTGCCCAGCCTGCCCCTGGTCGGGCTCATCGGCGGCTAATATAGCGGCCTACCTGACGCCAGCACCATCACCGTATAAAAGCCACGAAACGCCTCGGCCATGGACGGAAAGGTCTGGCGCACCGTGAACCCATCCACGCGTTCCATATAGGGACAGTACAAGGCCCGGTCAACCATATCCGTCGTCATCAGTTCGACTTCGAGCGAAACCGGTGATGGCACCTGCCATGGTCGAGCTTGGCCTGCCAAAAATGCGTCCACCGCATCTTCGACGGCTTGGCGGATGACCGATCCTGCCTCCTCTCTGCTCAGCAAGACCCCAGACCGCCGACTGGCGGCATCCTTGACCACCGCCGTTTTAACCCACGGCAACAGAGCTTGGGCTTCCTCCCCAACGGCCCGGTCACCGGTCACCAAAATCACCGGGACCCCCCACTCGCCGATCATGGCGGCGTTGATCCCGGTTTCACCGACGGCCACCCCATTGAGCCGAACCCGGCGGATCTCTCCGGAATACGTATGGTCCATGATCGCGGCCGTGGTCCCGGCCATGGCGTGATAGCCCACCAAAAGGGCGAAATCCGCCCCGCGGGCGCCTTGTACCATGGACCCTGGCTTATTGGCCCCTAAAATAACCCGTATGTCGGGCGGCAGCTGATCCCATGGCAGATTCAACATGCCATCGTGGGCATCGTTCACCGTCACGGTTTGGACTCCCCGGTTGCGGAGCCCCTCCATCACCTTGAGCAAATCTCCCAGCATAAATGCTCGCGAGGCTTGGTATAAGCGCTCTTGGGGCAGTAATTGTTCGCGGTCCACGATCCCGCTGATGCCTTCCATATCGATCGAAATCCATGCTTTCATCGTTCTTCGCGCCTCCCATGGCGTTACTCGCCGTCCCGGCGTTTGAATTTATGGGCTCGCAGGCTTCCCGCGGACATGGCTCCCGGTCAGGGTTTCCCTAGTCGGTTCGCCGCCCCACTGACAGGCCAGATATCCCGTGCGCCCGATCACCCGATCTTCGTCCACGGCTTCGGCCCCCACCATGGTTAGGCGTCCGCCCTGCCAGGCGGCCAGCGGCCAGGACGCGGCGACTTGGCGAGTCTCCCGGTCGAGCACGATCCGGACCTCCGCTCCGGCCTCCCCTCGCACGTCGCCGGACTTGAGGTTCACCTGCCAGGTCCAGGGCGCATATCCGCCAGCCACGTGCATGCGCACGACCACATCCCAGTCGGCGTCGCGCCGAGGAGCCCAGCTGAGCCGCAGATATCCGTGCTCGCGGTCTCTGCGCAGATCAAGCTGCTCGATCGCGTTGCCGTTCCCCGTCACCCGGCGCATGAACTCATCGTGCGGATTCTGAAAGACGGGAATGATCCCCGGCTCCCATCCCCAGTCCGGATGCCGGGGGTCGCTCGCCTTTCCCGCCTGCACTTGCCGCACCGGGTCCCATGCAAAGACTTCACTCGCCCGAACAAAGGCTAACATATATGGCTTAATCAACTCCATCTGGCTGGAGTAGGCGGTCAACGTCCCCAACTTGGCGTCGATCGCCTCCGGGCTCAGATTGAGCCTGCGCCACCTTCTCCCCCCCCCGATCAGGCTGGGCGGCGGCGTCTGCTCAAGATAGGTATGCAACCCAATCGGCTTCGGCCACGTCGCCCAGTGAATCAAGTAGTTCAGGCGTTCGGTATGCCGGGCCCACGCCAAGCCGGCAGCGCGACAGGCAAGCAGCGCCAGGCTGCCAAAACTGTGCGTCGCCCAGTGGTCGGGATGCCCATCCAGCGGATGAGGCATCACCAACAGCGTCGGCGCAATCAAGGTCATCAACCGTTGAACAGCGTCATGCAAGATGTGTCCGCGGTATTCGAGGGCTCCTCCGCTTGCGTTCAAGTACGGCACGCGAAGCACCCGGGTGGTCGGACTCTCCCAGGCGGTTTCCCAATGCGTGCGGTACAGGGCATCGAGGCCGCCATCCGGAAATCCCAAGAAGTGAATGTGCCGACGGGGAATCCCCAATGAGCCGAGGGCCGCGACGGCTTCCTTTTGGCGTTCATAGCCTAGATGCAAGTATTCCTCGGGACTGACGGCCAGCGACAAATAGTAGCGCTGCGCCTCCTGCACGAAGCCGTCGCCCGAGGTCAAGAACACCACGTGCACGTCATGGCCGGCGGCGACCGCCGTCCACATCAGTCCCGCCACCCCAAGACACTCGTCGTCGGGATGCGGCGCGACGACCAAAACTCGCTGTCGGGGCCGACCCCTCAACGTGACTTCTTCGAAAGGTATCACCCCACGATCAGCAGCGGATCTCCGGAAGCCACCGCCTGACCCTGGTCGACAATAACTTGAATAATACGCCCCGTTCGCTGGCTGGTAATCTCATTTTCCATTTTCATGGCCTCCAAAATGAGCAGCAACTGACCCGCAACCACGGGTTGTCCCTCGCTGACCCGAATATCAAGCACCGTGCCGGGCAGGGGGGCGACAACCGTCATGACGTCATCGCGCGCCTCAACGGCCGGCGTCGGGGCCGGTGGCGGGTCCTCCGCCGGCGGCCTGGCTCCCGCTTCGTCGAAAATTTCTTCGGCCTCGACCTCGAACATCTGACCGTCGACGCGTATCCGAAACCTGCGCACTGTCATCCTCACCTACCATTCCTTCCCTGTCGTACCCGGCTCGCCTCATCTTGACGAGGCGAGCCATCGCTCCGCCCTATCGCCTCCGCCAGCGCCATGGCGATGCGGGCGGCCAAGCTTCCCGGACTCGCCGCGGGCGAATCCGCGCCGGCGGTCCTTCGGCGGGTTCTGCGGATTCTTGCATCAAGGCAACCACGACCGCCGCCAGGGCCCGGAACCGTCCCTCGCGTTGGCGCTCATCGCTCATCGCTTATCCTCCTCGATACCCCTTACAGGGGAATATTGCCATGGCGCCGTGGCGGCCGCTCATCACGCTTATTGTATAACGCCATCAGGGCCCGCACGACATGATAGCGCGTCGCACTCGGGTCAATCACGGCGTCAACCTGACCGTGTCGCGCAGCCACGTAAGGGTGGGCAAACTTCTGCCGATACTCCTCCGTCTTGGTCTGCCGCATTTCGTCCGGATCCGGTGCAGACCGAATCGCCTGCCGAAAGATGATGTTGGCGGCGCCTTCCGGACCCATCACCGCGATCTCGGCGCTGGGCCAGGCGAACACCCAGTCGGCGCCTACCGACCGACTGCACATGGCTAGATAGGCTCCCCCGTATGCCTTGCGCAGAATCACCGTCACTTTCGGTACGACGGCTTCGGCGTACGCATAAAGCACCTTGGCTCCGTGACGGATGATCCCGCCATACTCCTGCTGGGTGCCAGGGAGATAGCCGGGCGTGTCCACCAGCGTCACTAGCGGCAGATTAAACGCATCGCAAAAGCGCACAAATCTGGCCAATTTATCGCTAGCGTCAATGTCCAAGGTCCCCGCCAACACCTTCGGTTGGTTGGCCACCACACCCACCGGTCGGCCACCCATCCGGGCCAGTCCAATCACCAGGTTGTCGGCGTATCCCTCCTGCAATTCGAAGAAACTGCCGCGGTCCACCATCGCCGCAATCACCGTCTTCACCTCGTACGGTTTGCTCGATTGGGCTGGCACCAGGTGCCGCAGTTCGGGATGCGGCCGATCGACGGGATCGTCGGTGAGGAGCACGGGAGGCTCCTCGACATTGTTGGCGGGGAGGTAGCTTAAAAGCTTACGGACCGCCGACAGGGCCTCGACATCGCTGCCGCAGGCCAGGTGGGCCACGCCGGAACGCCGAATCTGAGCGTCGGCCCCGCCCAGGGTTTCCTGGGTTACCACCTCGCCGGTCACGCTCTTGATCACCTCCGGGCCGGTAATAAACATTTGCCCGGTTCCCCGGACCATCACGATGAGGTCGGTCAGCGCGGGGGAATAGACCGCGCCCCCGGCGCTCGGCCCCATAATCACCGTAATCTGAGGAATCACTCCTGACGACCAGGTGTTGCGCTTAAAAATTTCCCCATATCCGTTGAGCGCATCGACGCCCTCCTGAATACGTGCCCCGCCGGAGTCATTCAGGCCGATGATCGGCGCACCCGATTTGAGCGCCAGATCCTGCACACGCTGAATTTTGGCCGCGTGCATCTCACCCAACGACCCGCCCAGCACGGTAAAATCTTGGGCAAACACGTAGACCACGCGCCCGTCGATACGGCCCATTCCGGTGACCACGCCGTCGGCCGGCGCCTCGACCTGGTCCATGCCCAGGTCGCTTGCCCGGTGCTCGACGTGGGCGCCGATTTCTTCGAACGTGCCCGGATCCAAGAGCACCCCGAGGCGCTCGCGCGCTGTCAGTTTCCCCAGCCGGTGTTGGCGTTCGATGCGGTCGGCGCCGCCCATCGCCTCAATCCTGTGCACCCGTCGCGATAGTTCCCTGAGGCGGGGGTCTTGTTCCTCCTCGCCCTCGTGCACCCTCTCCGACGGCTCAGAGCTTGTCTGCCTGGCCGCTTTGGGCATACGCCCCGGATGCTGCTGGCCGTGATCTGCCATCGGCTGTCAACGGCGAGCGCACCCGCGGTGGTTAAGACCTGCTGGGCTCCCGCCGCCTCGTTCTCCCTTCTTCACCGAATGCCCGAACCCCCCCCGGACGAACCCCGGAGCGGTTAGCGGACACCCGCCCGTCGGCGGAAATCGGTTTTTCTGCTCACCGAATGCCCGCGAGAAGCCCCCGGCTTTAGCCGTGGGGAGGAAAGCGGGCTTCCGCCGTCAGGCGGAAACGGTTTTTTTGCTCATAGTGCCATCCTCTATTGCGTTGTAGAATGCGACAATGTTTGTACGCAATGCCCTGAGCAATCCGCCGTCCATCGGTGGAAATGTCAAACGAGCCGGATGCTCGCGCCAAGACACGCCCCGTATGGGTTCCGGTGTACTTGCCCCGGGGGACCACCGCCTTAACCATATCGCCCGTCTGAAAGCCGAAGTGGACCTTTCGGCGGGATCGATGCCGGATTGGAAATCCGTACGGGTTCGTGCCACACATTTGCCGGTTGCCCCGTCCCTTCGCGGTCCAGATCTGCACATAAGCCGAGAGATGAATGCAGTGCTCCGGGGTGCTTTCGCCCACGCAAAGCGCGTCGTAATAATGTTCTTTGGGTAGGTTGTGGGCAGTCCGTTGCATCTTCGTGCGTCCGCCCGATCCCCCCTCGACGGGTAGTCCGGTGGCCTT
>JAJZZH010000196.1 GCA_021797675.1 Bacillota bacterium
GTAGTCCGGCTGAACCCCGGGAAATTGCTGGCGGGATAAGCAGTGGCGAGTCAGGAGGGTCACTCCCAGGGTCTCACGACCCGCGACGCAACCATGGTGGTTCCCCCAGAATCTCCGCCCTTTAGGGCGGGGAGGTTCAATGTACCACCCGGCTCGTCGTTATCGCCAACCGCCATGCAACCTGCGGAAACCGGACTTCCACCGGGACTCTCGCCCGCGAATGCCGGCCATTCGCTGCGTGAACTAATTCTTTGCAGACGGACTACTACTGCTGAGTCATACGCCGTGTTCACGGGCCTCGTTCTAAGTTGGCAGGCGGCATATCTGGATTGGTAACCTTCTGTCACAGCGCACGTTATGCCAGTGACAGAGAGTGGCGCGGGGGAGGATGATACCGTCGCACCGAGACCGGTGGGACGGTGGTGTTGTGACCGGTTGCCCAACCTCATACGTCAATCTCGACGAGAAACCGAAACGCCCAGGACCCGCCGATGCCCGCCTCGATGTTGGACGGAATTGGGCGACCTCGCTCAAAGCCCACGACTTTCCATCCGATCTCCGCGACCCGGGCAAGTTTCGCCGGATGATGATAGATCCCTCGGACAACGCCGCGCACAGCATCCATCTGCACTTCACTGTGCAATTCATTCCAGATTTTGCCGCGATACTTCACGGGAGACCCTCGCGGTTGTTGGCCGGTCCGAATGGTCACACCGACATGCAAGGGCGCTCGACTGAGGGCCCCAAAGGCAGCCGAGCTATGGACCGTCTGCGGCGCCCAGTCGCCCACGATTTCCACTTCATCATCGGACACGGCCAAGATGTGGCACTCTTCCGCCGTTGTCTTGAGTGAGTCGTCGACATACGCATAGACCCTCCACGCCACCCGGTCGCCTATTTTGACCTCCGGGCCACAGCACTCGTGCTCCCAGTCCTCCATCCAGATGGGGATAATCACAGCCGCACTCCGATCTCGACCACAAACTGAAAGTCGCCCGAGCCGTGCGGCTTATCCGCTGTCCAACGCAGCGGAATCCGCGGTTCGTATCGGTCAAACTGAACCTACCCGGCGCTAATGTGACGATACACCTTCGGATGCCAGTAGATTGCCCGCACGGTGGCGGGGGAGGACGGAATCAGCGTAGCCACATGATGCTGATACCAGAGTTTCCCTCGACCATGAACGACGCCATCGGCGACCTCTCGGTCGTGGGGCAGAATGATCCCCGGTCGCAAGTCGCCCCACTCCGCGAGCATGGCCACTCCGTCCGCATTCTTCTCTCGGGGTACGGGTAGCCAGTGCCACCCCGTCTCCATCTCCGTGTCCGATACCGTAACGCGAGAGGTCGACCGCCGGAGGTTCCGACGAGGATGTCGCCATTTCCAATCCCTTCCTTGTTCCGTCTTATCTGACTTCCATCACGGCGAGGAATCGCTAGCGGTGGAAGAGTTCATGCCCCCGCCAATTTCCTCGACGAACTCGACGTTGGCGAGTCCGCGCGCGGTACAGAACGGTTCCAGTGCGAGCCGTTGGTTCTTCAAATCGGGCCGCTGGCTCTGGCGACTGACCCGGCAATAGGCCACGGTCTTACGAGGACCTGTCGTGGCAGGCCGCTGATGTCGGAAGGCCAGAATTTGATCTTCGGTATCGTAGCGACGGCCGGTGGGCTTGAGTCGGCCCTCGCGATCCCACCGTTGAATCGTCTTGATGTTCACCCCAAGCAGCTGAGCTACCTCGTGACTGGTTAGTGTGCGTCCCACATCCCATATTATACATTTTTAGGCACAGGTGAGCAAGCTAGGTTATAACTCCTCTCCCCTCTCAGGCGGGAGAAAAAGGTCAGACGCACGCCGTGGCCTATCTAGGTTGACGTTTTTAGGCAACGGCTGACACCACCAAATGGTATGTGGCGCCGGGCGTACTCGGGAACCCGACGACTTCCTCCGCCCCTCCCTCGGCCACCTCGCGGCCCTCGGCGTCGGTAACCCGGAACGGGACCGCCGCCCTAACCCGTATTAGCCCGCCTCCCTGGTTCGCCTGGATGCACGCGGAAGCTAGACGTCCAGCCAACCACGTCACGTCTACGGTCAACCCGCCGCGAACGCGAATTCCGGTCACCGCGCCCGCCAGCCATCGGCTGGGCAGCGCGGGCAGCAACACCAGGACATCCTCCCGCATCTGCACCAGCATCTCCAAAACCGCGGCCACGGCACCCAAATTGCCGTCAATCTGAAAGACGCGCGTAGGAGCATGCAGGTCGAACAAGTTTTCCGCCGTAGCCGTGCTCAGCAAGCGGGTGAAAAGGTCATGGGCCAGGTCTGCTTCGCCGAATCGAGCGGCAATCGCCATCGCCCACGCAAGATTCCAACCGACCCCGTCTTCCCCGTAATCAAGACGCCGCTGAAAGGACTGGCGCGCCGCGGTGAACAGCTTGGCGTCACGATGCAACTGGTCGTCGGGATAGATGCCAAAAAGCAACGAGAGATGGCGGTGGCCGGGTTCAACCTCTTCGTAGGGGTGTTCCCATTCCATGAGCCGTCCTTCGGTATCCACCTTCAGCGGCGGGAGATGTTGGAGCGCATCGGCTATCCGACGCGCGAACGCTTCCTCTTCGCCGATGACGCGCCCCGCCCGCACCACGCGCTCAAACAACCCGCGTACAATCTGAATATCGAGGGTGGTGTTGGAACTCAAGGTGCCCACCTGTCCGTCAGGCAGGCGGAAGCGGTTTTCCGGAGAGAGGCTGGGACCAATCCTAAGCTGACCGTCCGCATCTGCGGTCATGTAGTCGAGCAGAAACTCGGCGGCGGCTTTCATGAGGGGATACGCGCGCTGCCGCAAGAAGTCGAGGTCGCGTCCGTAGTCATAATGATCCCATAGATGATAACAAAGCCAGGCCGCCCCCGTGGGCCAAAGGCCCCATTGCGCGCCATCGACCGGAGCGGTGTCTGCCCAGGCGTCGGTATTGTGGTGGGCAACGAATCCTCGACTCGCATACAACATGCGGGCCGTCACGCGACCGTTTTCAGCCATGCGGGCGATGAGGTCAAAGAGTGGCAGGTGGCACTCGGCCAGGTTGGCCCCTTCCGCCGGCCAATAGTTCATTTCCGTATTGATGTTAATCGTATACTTGCTATCCCAACTGGGGGTGTAGTCGGCGTTCCAAATTCCCTGCAGATTGGCCGGCAAGGATCCGGGCCGGCTGCTGGCGATAAGCAAATACCGGCCATATGCGAAATAAAGGGCCATGAGCCCGGCGTCAGGCTTATTTGCTCGAACCGCCGCGAGCCGTTGGTCAGTCGGCCGATCGGCTGCCGCCCGATCGGATTCAGGGCCCCTCAGGGTGAGAGTTACGCGGTCAAAGAGCGCCCGCTGATCGCGGACGTGGTCCTGGTACAGGGCTGCATAGTCCTTGGCCCCGGCCCTGGCGAGCATCGCCCGGGACTGGCCTTCGTAATCCGCCGTTCGATAATCGGTAGCCACTGTCAACAAGAGCGTCACCGTGTTGGCTCCGGCCACCGTCAAGTAGCCCCCCGTGCTTTCGACCTCGCCGCCATCAGGCATCAGTTCCAGGTGGGCCGCAAACCGCGTGCCAGATCGCCCGGCCGAACCTCGCAGCACCAGCACGTTGGCTTGGGCCAGCTCGACCGCGGCGTCGAGCTGCCGGTCGAGGGTAACGGCAAGGGACACCGCCTTGGGCTGGTTGGCGCTGATCCGCATCACCAGGGCTTGGTCGACCGCGCTCACCCACATCTCGCGATGGAAACCGACGTTGCCCATATGATACTCCACCGTCGCTATCCCGTCGGCGAGGTTCAGCGCCCGGCGGTATCCGGTCACCATGTCGTCGCGATGGTCGGCGAAGATGAGGTTGAGGTCGCCCAGCGGCTGGTATGGTTGCTGCCTCCGAGGATATCCCATGAAGCCCACGTCCGCCAGGTCCTGCGCCGCCTCAAGCTGCCCCTCGGCCAACAGTCGGCGAATCTCCGGAAGCATCTTGAAGGCGTCGCGAAGGTGTCGGTCGGGGCCCCGCGCCCAAATCGAATCCTCATTGAGGCTCAGGTTCTCCCGATGCACCCCGCCGCGTACCATCACCCCGATCCGTCCGTTGCCCAGGGGAAGGGCCTCGAGCCAATGCCGTGCAGGGTGATCGTACCATAGTGTGTTCTCGGACATGGTTTCGCTTCTTTCCTGAATAGATAGAAATCATCGAGATGGCCCGGTGGTCGTCCGCATTGCCGTCCCAGCGCCATGGCGCTACCGACGAAACCCAACTCACGTTCATGATAGCATGGCAACGACTCCTATCGGTCGAGCAGAGGGAGATTATTGCGTTCACGGGTCAAACGTGAGGTGTGGCGCAGGATCCGGGTCCCGTGCGGCCGGTTGGGGAATACCACTGCCTGCCATCGCCAAAGCCGGCCAACCAATGGCTAACCGCCAGCTGGCGTCTTGCCATAGACGAACCAACCGTTCTGATGGACTTCCCTAAAGGCGATCCTTGCCAGGCAAAGGATCGATCCGTCGCCCCCTTCCCGCTGCATCATGCCACCGCTGATTAGGGCCATGGGCCTGCCTGGGGGTCACGCTGCGGATTCCCTTCGGCGACAAGAGGGGGATTCGGATGATTTGGACCGAAGGCCGCGAGGCTTTTGCTTGGCGACTCTTCTGCCACGCGGGCGATTAGCCCGATCAGCAAGCGTTTCACCGGGGTGAACGCGAAGCACGCTGAGCGATTCGCGATCCTCCCATTCGGATTACCGCTATAACGTGCTTAAGCATATTTACACAGACCCATGCAGAAATCTCCTAGATCTGCACATTC
>JAJZZH010000161.1 GCA_021797675.1 Bacillota bacterium
AAAATGCGGGCTCCGAACGAGCGAAAAATTCCAGACGTGTTCAGGAATGTGCAGATCTAGGAGATTTCTGCATGGGTCTGTGTAAATATGCTTAAGCACGTTATAGCGGCTGCCTCGCCACGTTGGGTGCTCCCCTTGCCTTGGCGAAGGGTGGGCAACAATGGCCTTATCGCCTCGGATCATTGACCAAGGGATTGGGAAAATGCTACGCTCATCCAAGACTAACCCTTCATAACTCCTAGGAGGATTCATGGCATGGGCCCGGATACGCTACAGATGGATGAAAGGCACCGCCTCTCGATTGGGGGGGTGCGAGTGGCCGATCTGGCCGAGGAATACGGGACGCCGCTTTACGTGATGGATGAGGTCACCATGCGCCGGCGTCTGCAGGCGTTTGCTCGCCTGCTGGCGGAGACCGAGATACCCACGCGATTAGTGTATGCGGGCAAGGCGTTCTTGTGCGAGGCGATGGCGGGGTGGCTTAAACCGTTTGGGGTCGGACTCGACGTGGTGTCGGGCGGCGAGCTCTACACTGCGCTGGCTGCCGATTATGACCCCGCCAAGATCGTGTTTCACGGCAACGTGAAACCCGCCGCCGAGCTTCGTTATGCGCTCAAGGCTGGAGTCGGTCAGATTGTCGTCGACTCGCTGAGCGAGTTGCAATCGATTGAACAGGAGGCTGCCGCACTCGGCGTGCGGGCCCGCGTTCTGCTTCGTCTCACCCCTGGCATCGACGCGCACACCCATGCCTTTATTCGGACGGGACAATTTGATTCCAAATTCGGATTCGGCCTTGCCGACGGCATTGGCGACGAAGCGATCAAATCCGCGCTGGATCTGCCCCATGTGGATCTCCTCGGTTTTCACGCGCATATCGGATCGCAAATTCTGGAGGCGGAGCCTTTTCTTGCCGATGCCGAGGCATTGCTCGAATACGCGCTGAAGTGGTACCGGCAGCTCGGGTACTGGCCGCACGTGCTCGATATCGGGGGGGGATTCGGCGTACGCTATGCCGAAGAGGATCATCCGCCCGATCTCCGGCCCGTCTTTCGGCAGATCGCGACGGCGATGCGGAAAATGACCCCATCGGAAGCTCAGGTGCCCGAACTTGCGATCGAGCCCGGTCGCTCGATTGTTGGCGAGGCGGGCGTAACCCTGTATCGGGTGGCGGTCGTCAAACGCGTTCCCGGCGGGAAGCGCTATGTGGCGGTCGACGGTGGCATGGGGGACAATATCCGCCCCGCTTTGTATCAAGCTGTCTACCAAGCCCGGCTGGACGGCAAAGCCGTCGACGGTCCGGTCAGCGAGTTCACGGTGGCGGGCCGGTATTGTGAAAGCGGTGATATTCTGATGCCCTCGGTGAGGTTACCCGAGCCGGCCACCGGGGATTTGCTGGTCACCTTGGCGACTGGGGCATACAATTATTCCATGGCATCTAACTACAATCGGATTCCGCGCCCGGCAGTGGTCTTGGTGGCAGACGGAAAGGCCTCCGTATGGGTCGAACGGGAGTCTTGGGCGGATTTGACGCGGCGGGATCGTCCGTACGCTGCGGCATCGACGCCGAACGACGTCTGACCTGGCCCGAAATGCCGGGATGAGACCGGATGGCGACGGGACCCCCGGCATGGACTTCGGTTGGCAATAGGATATGGGGAGGAATTGCGGGTGCCCTCGGAAAAACCGCGCATCATGTCGGGAATGAAAGCTTCCGGTGCTCTGCACCTGGGCAATTGGATGGGAGCCCTCAGCAATTGGGTTCGGCTGCAACAGGATTACGACTGCTTTTTTATGGTGGCTGACTGGCACGCGCTGACCACCGGCTATCACGAGACCTCAGATCTTCCCCAGCGCGTGAGCGCCATGGTGGTCGATTGGCTGGCGGCGGGGCTTGACCCCGACCGAGCGGTAATTTTCGTGCAATCGTCCGTGCCGTTGCATGCGGAACTTTCGCTCTTGTTGGGCATGCTGACCCCGTTGGGATGGCTCGAACGCGTGCCGAGTTACAAGGAGATACTGCGGGAACTGGAGCAGCGAGACATTCACACGTACGGTTTTCTGGGTTACCCGGTGCTGCAAAGCGCCGATATACTGCTCTACCGGGCGACAGCTGTGCCCGTGGGGCAAGACCAGGTGCCGCATGTGGAGATGACCCGCGAAATTGCCCGCCGGTTTAACGGATTATATGGGCCCGTGTTGACCGAACCCGAAGCACTCCTGACGGAGAGCAAGGTACTTCCGGGGCTAGACGGGCGAAAGATGAGCAAGAGCTATGGCAACACCATTTCGCTGGGCGAAAGCAATCAGGAGACGACCGCCAAAATCCGATCGATGGTGACGGATCCCGCACGCATCCGTCGGCAGGATCCCGGGCATCCCGAAGTCTGCCCGGTATTCGCGCTGCATCGGGTCTTTTCGCCCGCGTCCCGGGTGACCGATATCGAGGCACAATGTCGTGCCGCCACCCTGGGATGCGTGGACTGCAAGGCTGACTTGGCCGCCACCGTGATAACGCGATTGGAGCCGATCCGTTCTCGGCGTCAATCGTGGGTGGACCATCCGGGGAGGGTGAACGAAATTTTGGCGGAAGGAGCCAGGCGGGCCGAAGAGGCAGGGGGGCAAACCATGGAAGCCGTGCGTGATGCCATGCATCTGACCTCGGCGCGGACGCCCGATGCAGTTTGACGGCAATCTGATCCAGCTGACAGAACGTTTGCGGCGTCACCCGGAAGAGGCCAAGACGTTAAATGTGCACGAGTTCGTCCACGCCATGGTGGAAAAATGGCGAACGGACAGGGATTTGATCGAGGTCAGCGAGGAGGTCCCCCAAACCGCCTGGGTCGTGCGTCGGAAGGTCGAAATGCTGCTACCCGCCCCTAAACCGCCGCCGGAAGACCCGATGGAATCCGCTCCGGACCCGGATGCACGTCGAGATTGGGTTACTCCCGCCGTGGCGACCCTAAAACGCGCACAAGCCGAGGCCCTGCGTTACCATTTTCGTCCCCGGTCATCTCAGCCACCCCGATTCCGGCCGATTCGGGGGCGGCAGATCGGGGAATTGCCCTTGGCGTGGCCCAAGCTTAAGCGTCGGATTAGCCCGCCGCCAACCCGGGTGTACCGCGAAGTGGACCCTGTGGGCGCGCGCCTGCGTCGCTGGCAGGAGTGGCTCAGCCGCGAAGAGCCGGCCCGCTTCCCTCCTCCGGACTGGCCTCGCGAGGAAGTAGTGCGGATGTTCATTGCGCTCCTGACGCTGTGGTCGAACGGTGAGGTGGTCATTGATCAGGCGGGAACGTTTAACCCCTTGGAGGTATGGCGTGGAGGGGAATGAACATCGGGAACACCTGGCGCGATTGGCCATTGGCCTATTGTTTTTGCACGCCGATCCGGTGGAAATGAGCGAACTGGCAACCTGGCTTGGAATTGGCAACGAGGCGTTGGAGGATATCTTGGCCGAGGCCCAGCAAGCCCTTCAGGCCATCGGCCTGACGGTGCGATGGCTGGGGGGCGGAGTGACGCTGGCCACGGCCGGCGACTTGGACCGTGAACTCAGGACAATCACGGAGCAGGCGAACACCCATCCCGAACCGTTGTCGCAAGGCGCGTGGGAGACCCTTGCCATCATAGCCTACCGGCAGCCGATTACCCGCTTGGAGGTCGAAGCGGTGCGCCAGGCCGGATCCGAGCGAACGCTCGCCACTTTGCTCGAACGCGACCTGATCGAAGAAGTGGGACGGAAAGAAACGCCCGGCCGTCCCATTGTTTATGGCACAACCGCATCCTTTTTGCGTCAATTCGGCCTGGCGGCTATTTCGGACCTGCCGCCGCTCGAGGACGGTCCGTAATCAGCTCCCATGCTGTTGCCGGATGGTCTGCCATTTTGATGGATAAAAATCTGATCATCTCTCATTAAATCTGTTGCCACCTGCCGGTTCATCGCGCCACGGCTTCTTAGGGTCTCAAGGACCGGTTGTCCCCATGCTTGGGGGTCAAGCTGGGGATTCCCTTCTACCGGCGGTTGTCCCCATGCTTGGGGGTCAAGCTGGGGATTCCCAATCCATGCTCTGAGGTCATTCTGGATACCGCTCCTACCGTCGCATGTTCTACCGGCGGTTGTCCAGCGGAGGACGCTCCTCAAGCGAGTCACCGAGCAAGTCTGCCGTTAGGCAGGCACGGGTGAGGAGGTCCTCACCGAAATCTCGGCACTATGCGTAAATTGGTCGCCGCGTTGATGTCTCGGTCATGATGGGTCTGACACTGCGGACACGTCCAACTTTTTACGGTTACCGCAGAAGAACGAAGACGCCGCGGCAGGAGTACTGCTTTTTTCGCTACTATCTGGCCGCATCCTTACTTCTTTAAGGTCTGTTGGTTCACGCAAGGGCGCAGAGATTCCGGCTTGTCCATACCACGACCAGATGCGGATCGCGTACACCCTCGGGGGTGCCACCTACGAAGCCAATGGCTTATGGACCTGTGCGGATGATCACTGCGTGATTTTGGTGTTCGATCGCACACTGAAGGCGGTAAAACCCGCTGACGCGGCCCTGGGACTAATCCTCTTGTCGCGTGACCGTGTTCAGTTCAGCGAAACGTCTGCTCCCAAGCCCCGAAATGACTGCTGGTTCACGGCGTCCTGTTCACGCGTCGCCCCCCAAAATAATCGGGTGGCGTTTGGCACTTTCTCCTTGGAGCTTGTCCATTTATTGTTCCGCTTTTGCATAACTATGCAAGCCGGAAAGAAAGGTAAAGCAATTCCCAAAAACCTGGAATACGTTAAAGGAAAATTGCTGTCCGATCGCGAACCGGTACC
>JAJZZH010000070.1 GCA_021797675.1 Bacillota bacterium
AATCCACGCACCCCACACGGAGTGCGACCGGTGCTCGCGCCAAGTAGCGAGCACCTCAAACGCTTTCAATCCACGCACCCCACACGGAGTGCGACGCTCTAGGTGCCACGTGGCTTCTTGCCACGGGAGCTTTCAATCCACGCACCCCACACGGAGTGCGACCTATCGGTAACAAAAAGGAGGTGCGGTAATGTTTCTTTCAATCCACGCACCCCACACGGAGTGCGACATGCAGGTTTTCCGCTAGCGCCGGGCTTTGGCTATCTTTCAATCCACGCACCCCACACGGAGTGCGACGCCGAAACTTGGGTATGCCTGCACGGGATAGCCCCTTTCAATCCACGCACCCCACACGGAGTGCGACTATGGAGCAACAACGGGCGATACGTATTCTTACCTTTCAATCCACGCACCCCACACGGAGTGCGACCTTCCAACCTACAAATGGATAATCTCGCCCGGTTCTTTCAATCCACGCACCCCACACGGAGTGCGACGACCCATTGTTGACGGGTGAGAAATCATAGGCAGCTTTCAATCCACGCACCCCACACGGAGTGCGACCGCGAATTCGCTCGAATACATCTACCAAATTCTGTTTTCCTAGCGAATCCGCGCAACATGAACATATATCCCTCGTGTATCAAATTTGATACACGCTTGCTCAGTATAAAATTACCTCAAAACCGGTGCGAACTCCCTTGGAATTCAATGCGAGCTAACTATTCGCACCGCCACGCGTCGTTTAGTAAGTGCGTGTTACAAAATCAACGGGTCCTCGACGTCATAAGATTCCTTAGTGCCTATGTGTATGATCTTGCTCTTATACTTATCGCCCAAATTATAGAATCGTAAACTGTCTCTCTTAGCATCAATCAATGACTTTAGCTCGTGCTGCAACTGTCGGAATTGGGTGCTATCCACCACGCATTCGAAGACAGAGTACTGAACTCGTTGCCCGAAGTTGCGACACGTTTTTGCCACTCGGGCAAGGCGTCGCCGTCCCGCGCTATCCACGGTGCTGACATCGTACGTAATTAGTATCAACATGGTGTATCCCTACTTCCAAAGAAACGGCGGATATTCGTCCAAATCTCCTCGAATGTATCTCGCCAGCAACAATGCCTGAGCATACGGAACAAGTCCCCATGAAATCTTCTCTTGCAAATACGGATGGACGATGGTTTCTTGTTTTTTTTCCTGCCAAGCGGTTAGAACCTGTTTTCGGGCATCTGGATTCATGACAACGGCTCCATTCTCCTTTGTCAAGAATCCGTTCGAGTTTACCATCTTTTTGTTGATAAGTGATAATACCAACCGATCCGCGTAAACACCCCGAAGTTCCTCCATAATATCCAGGGCGAGAGAAGCTCGGCCCGGGCGATCTCGATGCATGAAGCCTACATAAGGGTCTAATCCTACGGTCTCCAATGCACTACGTGTCTCGTGAGCGAGAAGTGTATATCCGAAAGACAGGAGGGCATTGACGCAATCCGTCGGAGGACGTTTGCTCCGACCCCGAAATACAAAGATGTCCTTTTGTTGTAAGATAAGATCATCAAACGCTGAGAAGTACTGAGCAGCGGCCGTGCCCTCCATACCGCGTAGACTGTCGAGGTTTTTCACATCTCGAACTAACTTAAGTGTTTCAGAAAGCGAAGCCGTAATTCGTTTGAGTTGGGTGACATCAAGTCGCAGAGGATAGTCGCGAGTCGCCCGCTCAAGGATCCACTTGCTATTGTACACTTTTCCAAAAACAAAATTACGTGCCGCCTTTACGCTTCTGGTGTCGTCATCCGAGATCCGATATTGCTCCTTGCGCAAGAGGACATTGCCACGGTCTTCTCCTGTCACTCGAGCGAGAAATCGGCCCGATTGCGTCATGAAAGTCAGCGCAACGTTGCGCTCGGCACAGTGTCCCATCAAAGCTGGACTTGCGCCAACATACCCAAATGTGCAGATAGCCTCCAGGTTGTGCAGAGGATAACGCTTCAGTACGTCTCCGTCCTTTTTGACCACAACATTTTCTCCATCTAAGGCTAAATAGGTGTCTGCGGTTGTGACAAAAAGTGTGTTTAGCAACTTTTTCATTCAGTCAACCTGCTTTCGAGGTAGATCGCCACAGAACGCCGATCCGCCAGCCGAGGGACACAAATGCTGTTCAAGGAGCAGCTTGCACACTTGGCACTAGGCTTGGCTCTCGGGGTATGCCTTCTTTGATAGCACTCGTGCATTTGAAGGAATGCGGCCTTTACCCTATCTTTGTCCTCAACCGTGGCATGAACCTCGACTCGACGTTTAATCTGATCATAGAAAAAGTATCCGAGCGTCAACTCGCAGGCCAACATTTCTTCAAGACACATTAACTGTGCTATGAGCTGAGAACGATCGGAATCATCCCGCTTTGGTTTTCCGCGTTTGTACTCAATGGGGAGAGGAAGGAAACGTCCTTCCTCTCCCGCCAGTTCCACCCCATCTGGATTACGAACAAACTCCACCACGTCGCAGACTCCGGTGACTCCGAGCTCCCGCGACCGAACCGGCATCGAACGGACGATGAGCTTATTCCCTCGTTTTTCACGAATGAAACCGTTATCGGCAACTTCATGAACGTAAGATCCTTCTAATGTGAGAACGTTTTCTTGCCACTGTTGCTCTATGTGAATGAGCGCCCACTGTCTTCGGCAAAAGTTGAAGTGCTGGATACCGGACAGTAGCAAGAAGTCGTCTTCCTCATAATCCGGCATAGGTTTTTACCGGTAGTTCGTCTAGTGATTCTATCGAGACCTCATAATCGTCGAACAACCTCGCTGCCGACACGGTAGCCTTGCGGGCGATGTGCAGTGACCGATGGACTTGAGCAGATGAGTACTTGCCCAATTTCGAGGGATGCTCCCACCAGTACACTTGGTGCACTTGCATGGCTCCTTCAGGTCGTGCGGAGGAAGCGTCATTTTCAAACAGAGTGATGAGAGCATCGCGTATCATGTCCGCGTCCTTGGCGGAAAATCCGGTTTTCTCTGAGAGTTGAGGGTTGATGCTGCCATAGAATAAATAAACGCCGAAGTCCACGCGATGCTTCATTCCCATCGTATCCGAACTTCGTTTATCGGGGTCTTTTGTCGACTCCGTATTTACACTCTTAGTGATCTGAATGCTGGTGATATCCACGGGGTCTACGCTGAACGCAGGATGAATGGAGACCGGGCCACGAACCCCCACCGATACACCAGATACCCCGTCCCCTTTATCCCCCTTAAAAGCAAAGACTTGGCCGAAGCTACGCACGTCTATCCATGTTTCGCACGCAACTCTCGCGAACTGATCGCTATTTGCCGTTTTCCCCGATCCAAATCTTTTGGTCTCCGGATTGGCGTCTACGCGTTCCCGAATACTGCGATGCTCGTCCTGTCGGCGATCATTGGCTTGAACCAGCACCGCTGCACCAAAATCTTGCAGTCGATTGCGGATCTTTCGCTTCAGACAGACGTCAGAAATTTCCCCGAAGCCATCATAATTTTGCCGTGGTCGGTTCCCATTTAGCGGATCTCCGTTAGGGTTTGCGTTATGCACAGACAAAACCACCGCGAAATCGATCTTACGCTCCAAGCTTTCCATCGTCCTAGACCTCCTCGATATTGGTGTCGACATCGGTTCGATCCTCAGTCGATTTCTTCGGCCGCTTGGCGTACAAATCGTGCCGCTGGCTATAAAAGCCCAGCAAATACAGGCTGCCTAACGGCTGATCCGTAAAGTCTTCTGGGCCGAACATGGCCCCGACGTTGTCGATGAGTTGATTGTAGAAGGTCGCCCGGGATCCCAGCCTGGCTTGGTAGGGCTGAATATTGGACTGAATAATGCTCCAGGTCTTTGCCGGATGGCGAGCAAAGGCGTTCATATACCGCAGTGCGTTGGTTGCTCGATTCTCCTGCAATTCTCTCAATGCAGAGCGCTCCAGAACGTCCGCGATGGCTAGTAAGCGTCCAAACAGGTAATCGCGACGGTCCAGTGTGTCATCTAGTGCCAACCTAAATCCCCCCTGTTCTTCATGAGATTTGTTGATTAGGGCGCAGGCGATGCTGAGGGTTTTCTCCCATTCCCAGGGCTCCATGCCGGAAGGATTGGACGCCCGGGTTACGGTGCTTCGAATGATGTCCCTCGGAAGCTTCTGACCATCGACAATGCACGGGAGCATCCGCTCCATGAGTCCCTTGATTACTGTCTCGCTGGCGGTTCGGCCGTAGGCGGCAAAGGCGATGTCGCGTGTTGCCGGAGCCCCCCAAAAGCTGACGACTTGACCCTCCCCGTTCTTGCGGTAGCAATGGAGCCAACAACAACTCTCATGCCAGCGTTCCAACCTCTCCAGAAATGGATTTCTATCCAGGTCACGATAATACACAATCGACATTCGCCCAGTAGTCGCCGCGTCTAAGACCATCACGACGACTCTGGAGCGATAATCACTGTCGTGTCGGTAACCATTGAGCGCCTTTCTGATTTGGCGAGCATACGCCTGATGAGTACTGTCATTGTCGGTCTGACCTTCGCTCTCCTCTGCCAAGTCGTAAGAATCCACATGCGGATCGGGTACATCCGTGTCGTCGGTGCCCCAAACCAGAAACACCCGACCATCGACGGCAAAACTTCCTTGTCGGTCGATGAGCCAGCGCAACGCGCTGTGGGCCTTTTGGGATGCGTCGTAGCTGATGGCTGCCGCGTCTCGGCTTTCACGGAACCGTCCCCGAAAGGTAAACCCACTGGTATCATTTGCCGAAATGAGCTTTGCCTTATCTGCTGGATTGCGAAGCCGAGACCCATGCATGTCGGCACGGGGCCGCACCTTTCCAGTGACGTAGCATAGGGCTTCCTCACCAAGTGATTGCTCAGCGAAGCGGATGAACGAGGCATGAACCGAGGCATCCCGCCACAAAGGAGTCTCGGGAGCTCCAACAACATCGACGGTGAAACGGACAAACGCCGAGCTTTGAGGACCCGTGACCACTTTGAATATATCCGGCTTGTCCTTGTTATCTCCCGGCCACTTCTCCATCAACCGGCCTTTGTCATCGATCCAAAGGACTCCGTGCTCTACGAGGTCGCGAATCAGGGTGGCCTTGCAAAGGTAAGCATAGATGCTCTGGACTTTAGGATGGGCGTAGGGGGATTCGCACCATACCCCCAAGTTCTGAAGATAGTCTTGATGCGGGGTTCCCTTGGGTGGATCGCAGTACGCGGGATAGTCACCGGCGACATACACCAATTTGTCAAACAGCGGATGCGGAACCGGCATCGTGCCCGCTCGATTCGCAGATTTCTCGGTACACGGAATGATGGTGCTGGAATCCGATTTATCTACGACAGAGGCCCGGCGATACTCGCCGTCCGAAGATAGGTGGACCTCGATTTGGGCACTCTGCGTAGTATGAGATACGGGAACCAGCGTGAATTGCTGACCGGTTCGCTTTTGCTCGAAACGGCCGACCAGGTCGACGTTATTCTCGTAAGTTTGGAGTAGATTCGCCATCCATGTCATAATCATTCTCCTCGTTGCAAGAAATATTCGGCATGCAGCGCGTGTACCGACTGAACTTCCTCGGGGTTAAAGCGCTTTGGTACCGCGCGGCCTAACGTACGCGTCATGGTGCACGCTTCCGGAGGAATGAACTGCACCCGGCCGTACTGCATTTTTACGCGCCATAGACGTGTAGATAGTTCGTCCTTGCCGGTCTCGTCTGGGTAGTTAATACCATGGATCATGACGCCAAAATCGATCTCGGGTATGGTGTCGTAAAATCCGACCCCGCTTCCGAAGTCACAAGGCTCCACGTATCCTTGACACTCACGAGTACCCAAAAAGATGTCACGCCGCCCGCCTCGTCGTATCGCGCGCTTGGCGATATTGTGGTGTTTTTCCTCGTTGTAGTCATACGCGAGATCGCTCCGGTGCAGATTGAAGACAAAGTGAGCGAGGACTTGATATTGCACATCCTTCAGATAGGTGTAATAAGCGAGCGTATTGGTGCCTCCATTGTAATCGATCGGCCGAATGCCTTTTGACTCCGTCTGAATGAGATTTAGCACTCGGACTTCGTCGATGATCCAAATAATCGAAGGCTTCCAGTAGATGCTCTCCGTAATACCTTTCAAGGCTTGGTAGGTTGGAAGATGATAACTCATCTTTTCTCCGCCGAGCTTCGTGAGCGGATCCGTAAATAGTGCATATCGGCCATAGATCTGAAACGCAACTTGATTGCGAACGACAATCACCTTCTTCTCGTGTGTTAATATCCCGCCATGAAGAGTCTACATCCAGTTCTGATTTTTGGCAAGAATAAATCTTGCCATGCTGCTGAACTCTCCTCTCCTCTGAAAAATGCTTTTTCATCGTTGTGAATGCCGACGAGAAAAACGCTACACCGGGGTCTGGTGTGATAGACTGTGGTGGTCGCTTGATGAGCGTGGATTGAAAGTCGTGAGCTAATATCCGGAAGATCGGCCCGCATCAACGCGGGCTTATCATTTCTTTGCAGCCGGTTACGCGTACTCTGACTGCCACTGCCCGCCGACGCCGAGATCCACCCCAAATTCAGACGTATAGGCAGGATCGTGAACAGCCCACACGTGCCCGTGCATCATACGATAGACGCTCCCATGGTTGGATAACGTCTGAAGGTCCTGGTCGTACAAGTTCACCACATATTGTTGTGCACGGTGCAAGATATCTCCTAGCGCCTCCGGTGCGAGTTCTCCGTTGAGCCTCGCGATAAGTTGCTGCGCTTCGTCGTTGTACGGCACTAGCACTCCCTTCGTCGAATCCTCAATAACGTTAAAATATCGTTCAGCTGTTGCAAACGAAGCACGACTTACTATTTCCGGACCGAACCCGTGACGGTGTTGATACGCATCGTAAAGAGCTCGGTTCTGGTTCAGCAGGTCAAAGAGCTTTCCCTCAATTTCTGAAATTGGATAGGCGAGTTCAGACTCAACCTGAGTGTAGTAGTACCGAAAATAGGTGCCTATAGCCTTTGCCGAAAGCAAGTCATTGTCATAGTAGTCGGGATTCTCTCGAAACTCGCTGAGAATGCGCTCAGTCACCTCAGCACCTTTGCGGATTTCAGGCAGTTTGGTCAGTACTTCTTCGCGACACCGAATCACGTAGACGGTTCTGATAGGATCTTGCCCATGTCGATTGCACCTGCCGGCAGCTTGAGCAATCGCATCGAGGCCAGCTAGTGACCGGATTACACATTCAAAACTGATATCGACTCCGGCTTCAATCAATTGCGTGCTTACACAAATCACGCGTTCCTTCTGTTTCAACGCGCACTTCACTTTTCTGAGCACATCTTTTCGGTGCGCCGCGCACATGCTTGTACTAAGGTGAAACAACTTCACTTTCTGTTCGATCCGCCATGACTCCTGTTGAAGCTGTATAAACAATCGTCGCACTGCCGATTTGGTGTTGAGGATGACGAGAACCTCCCCGACCTCGTCCATGCGTTCGTGCAGAGACTCAGTAAGATCTTCAATGCTGAGCGCAGAGTCGATCATGTCCTGAATCTTCACTCGCTTGAATCGGGGTGCGATCTCGCGCGGGTTGGCGATGATCTCGGAGTTCGGTGACGACAAGCGAAGTTTATGTGTCACGAAATCCAGGGCAGGCTGGGTAGCAGTACACAACAGTGAGGTGGATTTTCCGAATACGTTTAAGAAATTCAGAGCTTCATTAAACAACTCGACGCATTTCGGAGGAACCGTCTGCACTTCGTCGAAGATAAGAATCGCATTCGAAAGTCGGTGAAGCCTTCGCGCGTTGCGTGTGCCTTTAGCATAGAAGGTGTTCAAAAACTGAACCATGGTGGTGAATATTAGTGGACGGTCCCAGTTGTCTCTCGCCAGACTGACTTGTTTTCGGCGCAAGTCGTAATCGTCACCTTCAAAATCTAGGTCCTCGAGCACGTTAGAATGGTGCTCCAAAATTAACTCATCTTGTTGAACGATACGTCGTATCTCAGAGGCGTTTTGCTCGATGATAGTGGTATACGGTACTACGTAGACGATCCGTTCCTTATCATAACATAGCGCATGTCGCAACGCATATCGGAGACTAGCAAGAGTTTTTCCTCCTCCGGTTGGGATAGACAGAGTATAGATCCCAGGCGGACGCTCAGCAAACATTTCACATTGTTGCGACATCTCTCTCCGCAACTGGTTAATCGGCACTTTCGATTCGGGGGTCGACTCGTAGCGCTTCAGTTCGGCCATCAAATTGCGGTAACCGCGTTCGAAAAAGCCATGGTGATTGCTCACCCAGGGATCCGTTTGGTCTTCTTCGAACTGTCGAGCGTCCGTGCGGTCGGCGTCGATAAGGCAGCTAAATACATATTTAACCAAGAGCGCTCTCGTAATCATAGGAAGTCGGTGATCTCGGATGATCGTCAGAGCCTGTTCGGTCTCTTCGCACGCCTTCGCAAAGTATTCATCTAATTGTTGCGGAGGAATTTCAGCCCAAAATGCGGCAACAGCCTGCCCGTATTCATTCATACCGTCTGTCTTCCGAACTGCGCGTTCTATAAATGGAGAGTCCAAGTCTGGGCTCAGGTAATCGCGTAGTCCCTGATGATGCGAAATGATGCAGTTGGCAATCCACTCGGACGTGCATTTTTGCACAAAGGATGCGGTTGGACCGTGGTAGCGCTGATAGATAAGTCGCCCCCCTGCCGTGGAGTGATCGACCGACCCTCGGCGCGGGGGATTATCGGAGTAAGCTGCAGCCTGAATGTATCTCTTGAAAGATTCCGTGTTTTTCCCGAGGTCGTGGAGAAGTCCGCTCAGACCGGCTACGTGCGGCATGCCAATTTTGGCAGCATATGCCTCGCACCCTTCTTGCACAGCCGCCAAATGGCAAAAAACGCTTTGGGTCCGGTGATCCTCGCGGCGAATATGGGCAATGTAGGATCCAGGAACACTGACATTGTCATCATTCATGGGTTTTCTCCCTCGTCTGTACCAAACTTTTCATTTGTCGCACCTTTGCTACCATCAAACAGTGGTTCATCGCATGGTTCGGAGAAGTTGACCACTAGAATCCGAAACGTGAGCCACCAAGTTCGGAAATTGCTGAGCATCCTCACGTTACATTTGGTATACCGATTTACTGGGGAGTTGGCAAGACCTTTCTCACCAACTCCCCTTCTCCAGCAGAGAAGAGGCGCCGGGGGGGTGGACTGTCGCTCCGTTTGCCGCCCCTCTTGGTTGACGGTGCCTCAGTGCGCCACCATGCCTGGGTTTCCTCTTTCTCCGGGCAAAAAAAGGCCTGCCCTTCTACGCATTTTCGCTTAGTCGTTGTTTCTGTTGTGCCGGACGTCTCCGCCTTTGGCAAGACCTTGTGTATCGCAGAACGGTTCCACGATGCGGAACCCGTGAATCCCTCCATCACCTCGAGAGGCGGGGCTATCGGGGGACCCCAAGCGGCAGAAAAATCGCCCCGATAGACGGGGAGCTTTGCTATACTCATCATCCGGTTTCCCGGACCGAGTATTTTCGGAACAATTCCCCATGGCCGGTGATGCCCGGCACCCGAGGGCATGAAAATATTGGGCGTGTCCCGGCACGCGTCGGGAGCGTATCGTAATCGTAGCACCCTGTCTCCGAACGAGTTCTCTGTGCGATTTTGAATGCGTGGAACAGTGTGGTGGGGCGCTCCGGGACCTGTGAGTGTCGCCACCTTCAAGTGTGACGAGAGGCAGATTCGAGATCATGCCACCCTCGAGGCCTTTGCGAAGCGCGTTTGGGTTCGCATCCATCAGATTCCCGAACCGACGCCCACCCGATTCGAGACCTCCTGGCCAAGAACCGCCTGCGCTTTCGACCCGGGCCGCGTTTCGCCCGATGAGTGATGGGGGCCGTCAGGCCGCGATGCCGCTTGATCTCCGCTGGGCAAAGTCGTGGGCCGCTCAAGACCGTGTTCTAACGACTTTCTTCGCTCTCCACCACCTCGGAGGGCTCGCCTTCCTCCTCATCCCGGTAACCCCGGGCCGCCGCCTGCACCTTGGGCCAGGTCTCGGACTCACTTTGCAACCACTGGGTGAGGCGGTTTAAATCCATGTTGCAAAAGCCCTCGGCGCGAAACTTGGCCAATAGCCAGCTGGCACATTCAATCCAGCCCTCCTCCTTCCATTGATCTTTGAGGGCATCCAAATCAGGAACGGACGCCGTGTAATCATCAAAGAGGTGCGTCAGCAACTTGGCCAACGAGATGCGACGGCTTCTCGCCTCCGCCTTTATCCGCTCATGAAACTCCTTCGGCACCCGGGTCTGTAACACGGGATGCGTTTCCTCAAAACGACTGCGTGCCAACGGACGTTCTTTGCTCATGCCAAATCTCCTCATTCTCACGGTCCTGATCGAGGCCGTTTGCTTGCGCACCGTTTTCACGGGCACAAGAGACCGTAGCTCGTCGGTGAACCAGGTTGGTTGGGACGGTCATCAACGGCCATGGCGGCCGCTTCCGGAATCCCCAGCCATTTTATTCTAACCGACCCATCAATCGGAATCGAACGGCACTTTGTCGATAGCTCACCGTGCTTGCGCTCAGCCCGCGCCGAGAAAGCCGGGATGGGAACCGAGGCGGCGGGTCCCGGCGGGGGCGAACGCCCATTGTAAGGCTTCAATGGCGTGCGCCACCGGAATAAAGGTGAGCTCTCCGTAATGCCTGGCGTCGAACGTAGCTTCGAGCAAGGCCATAGACGTCTCTCGCGGGACCAACAAGGTGGTTCGGCCGCGGTTGATGGCGGCCATGGCCAGCGGCAGGATTTCCGCCGAACCGAGGACGTCGCCGGTCAGGGTAATGCCTCCCAACGCCGCCATGGCGGCGGGCAGCGGGCGCTTCAACCATGCCGACACCAACGCCAAGACCAGAGCCAACTCGGCGTGCTGGCGCACTTCCCCGGGGCCCCCGATAAATTTGACGCCCAAGCCATCCCACTGTGCGGTTCCCATCAGGCCGAGACGCTCCACATGGGCGCCGACGAAAAACCGCGCCGTCTCCCACACCACCTCGGCACCAAGGATCCCTGGATCGGCAAATACCGCCGCCCGTTGCGCAACGTCCGACACAACCACCTGCACCATCACCACGTCCGCTCCGACCGTGCCCGCCTCGGTGTCCTCCAGCAGCGCCACCCCGGTGGCCTCGCCGGGCCGGGGAGCATGGTTCATCCGCTCGTCCATCGGCGTTTCGACATGCTCGGGGCCATCGTGGCTCACCGCCACCCCGTCAAACCCGACTGGGTAATGGGGAAATTCGCCCGGTTCGATCTTCACCAACTGATCATGAATACGCTGACGCAATTCGGCGGCGATGCTCAACAAGCCGTCCGCCACTGAATCGTCCACCTGCCCGTCAGGAAACACGAGCTTAAACAGCCCCCGGCCGATGCGATCCACGGCCGTCACATCACGCCGCGTGAGGTGACCGAATTCCGGCCACCGTAAGAGGACTCGGGTCCACACATCGTCATAGGGCAGATCGCGCAATGCCAGCAACGCTTCCCCGAAATAATCGGAGGCTAGGGAAAACGCCGGGGTGAGCGCGGCCGGGGTTAGTTTGGGGAACTCCCAGCCCGGAATCAAACCGTGCAGCCGATCCAGCAAGGCGGTTTCCTGCAGATCTTTCGGCAACATTTGAAAGAGATGCCGGTAGCGGGGAGATGGTCGTGCGCCTTCAACCTCCAGATTACCCATGAAGACCAGCGACGTGTCCGCACCGTACGCTTCCCGTCCCCGGGTAAACTGGCCGCTTTCCATGTAGTCTTTCAAGAGGGCGACGGTGCCCGCGTGCTTACTGAACCGCAAGCGTGCCACTTCATCAAAGACGATGACCCTGCGGCTCTGGATGAGTCCAGCGGCCCCGGTAGCCAAATTGACAAAGAGGTTGGCCGGCGTGGCCTGGCCCCCGGCCAACGTAAACACCGACGGCGAGAGGTTGCGAAGGAGGTGCGTCTTCCCGGTATTCTTAGGTCCGAGTTCGATGAGGTTCAGATTGCGTTCCACCAAAGGCAACAGCCGCGCCAGATATAACCGTGTCAAGCGCTGGCCATCCGGTTGCGCGCGGATCCATTCGACATTGTATCCCGCCGAGGCCAGCAATAAATCGATCCACGCTTCGGCGGAAAAGGCGCGACGCGCCTTCACAAAGTCCCCGAGTGCGACGCCCACTTGGTACGGTTCAAAATCCACCACGGTAATGCCGGCATTGCCGGGCTCGTCGTCCGTCAGATCGTCCTCGGGATCCCAAGCCAGATACGCAGGATCCACCGGTTGTTCGGCGAGCAGTTCCGGCGAGGCTAGCGAGCGCTGGCAGGCAAGGCGAATGCGCCCCCACAAGCCGCCGGCCAGGAGATCCGGATGGGCATTTAAGATCGACGGCAGGATCGGGCAAGAAAACTGAAAGGCGGTCAGTTTGCCCACGGCCCGTTGGTTTTGCAGATCGATGGCCACATCCAAGTAGTCGAGGAGTTCGACCTTGCCTTCCACCAACAGTTCATACCGCAATCGGTGGCGGTTGCGCTCCGTGGGGAAATGATTCTGCACGACCAGGCCCGCCTCCGTGAGGCCATGCAAGGCAATCAGGTATTCCGAGAGAAAATCCGGCAGTTGCCCGCCTAGGCGTCCCCGGGGCACGCTGCGGCGGTCGATGACCGCCGCTCCAAACACGGTCCGGGCCCGTTCGTAGGCTTCCCGCTGATGACGTTCGTTAGGATCTCGCATCGCGCCGAGCCTCACCCCTTATCAAAGAGACGCCGACGACTAACCCCCGGGTTCTCGAGATCTTCCGCGTCGGATTCCGCTGCCTCCTGGCCTTCCTCTTGGCCGGCGTCGGGATCGGCCGAGAGATCGATGTCGGCCAGCACCCCGGCGTGAATCGTCGCTTCCGCGTCGTCGTCGCCGTATTGCAATGCCACATCGAGCAGGGTCAAGGCGATCCGAATCCAGGTCCTGAGCCGGGCATCAAACGTGCCCACGTGCTGACGAACCCGATCATAAAAATCGTCAGGGGCAAAAGGCGGTGACCACTGATAGGCCTCTTGGTGCAAGGCATACACCCGTTCCAACATCTGGCGGATCTGCCCCGATGTCGGCGGATCGAGCGGATGCGCCGCCGCCAGTTCCTGCAGGGCAATTTCGGCAAAGCGCGCCTCCCCGGCCTCGCGCGGCCTGGCCGAGAGCCACTGCGGAGCCCCTTCCATGTCGTGGCGAGCGACCACCACATCGGTTTGGAAATTACCCGCCACCGAAAACACGGACAGCGTGCGCTCGCCCACTCCTTCGAAAAATCGTCCCAAATTGGCATAGCTGTGCGCTCGGCCGCCACGTCCTAATTTTCCTATCAACTCCACTTCGTCGAACAGAAGCAGCCACCCGCCGTAGTCGGCACGCCGAATCAACCAATCCACCAAGCGAAAATAGGCGGGAATTTCATCGCGGATGCGGGTGGCAGCCATCTTCAGCGGCTTGGTGAAATTTTCCCGGTGAATCCGCTTCAGTTCGGCCGTCGTGAGGAATCGCCCGCCGATATCGGCCGTCAATTCGGCAAATCCGGCATTCTGGCGCGCTAAATTGTCCACCACCGTGCGTGTGCGCTCGGTGAGCTCAACGTCGCGGGCTTCCGCCAGTAGATGCGGCGAGCTCAAGGCCTCGGCCACAATCGGTTCGATCCCGGGCTGATTGCTGCCCGGCCGGTAGATGTTGGCCAAGAGCTTGGGATAGAGATGGTCCAGCCGATCCAACGGCGTCTCCTTGCTAAGCGAGATCAGGCTGACCACCCAATTGGCATCCCATGCCTGGGCCGCCAGGGCGTGCATCAGATGGGTTTTGCCCTCTCCATACTGCCCACGAACAATCTGCGCTCGGGTCTTGGGCGATCTGCCCTGGGAGACGGCGTCCATCAAGTTGGCCAACGCCCTAAGGTTCGGTTCCCGGCCCACCGTCATGGCTTCGGCCGTCTCACGATAGGGAATGCCTGACCGCAACCCTTCGACAATCGCGCGCGCCTGGCTCATGAATCGGTCCCCCCTTGGTCATCCAGGGGACCGGACCACCCAATCTCCGGGACGGGATCCGAAAAGCGCGCCGACAGCACCTCGGAGACCATGCGGCGAGGGATACCCCATTCCAGGCCCACCGTCGTGGGGGTTTCCGTTTCGACCCGATCCTCGTTCCAAGCCAGATCCCCGTCGTTCCAGACCCGAGGCAGCCGTTCCACGGCTTGCGTGCCTTGCTCCCACAGGGCGTCAAGATCCACCAGGTCCGAAAAACGGTTAGGGCGGAGGGTCCGCACCTCCGTCTGTAGCCGCGCCCACAACGCGGGGTATGAGGGCAGGCCGGTCTTGGGATTGCTGAGCGCACTGTCATTCCCCGCAAACACGGTCATCAGATACGGGGTAAACGGACTTTCATCAATCAGCTGACGAATCATCTCGTAGGCTTGGTCGCGTGCCAACCGCGTATAATACGGTCGATGGTCCACCCGCTGGCTGGCCGTCAATACATCCACATTGTCCACCAAAAGGAGTAGCCCGGCCTCTCCCAGGAGATGGACCCATCCGGCCAGGGACACCAGCATCCCCCGGGCGTTGCGGCGATTGAGGTCGGAATGCAGGCCAAACGCCTTACGCAGCGAAGCGCCCAGCCTTTCCCCGTTGAACCACCGGATGACCTGGGCCTGGCCTTCTTCATCTCCCGCCAAATAATGGTCAGCCCCGGTCCGCACCGCGATCAAAAAATCCTGGGCCAGGTCACTGCCCGTCAAGAGATGGTCAATACCCTCCCGCAAATCTCTGCGCAGCAAAGTGGCCGTAAGCCCCCGGGACCTTTCCGCCCACGCGACAAACTCCCTGGGATCGTCTTGAAACTCCGGGTATCCCAGTTGGTCGACAATGACCAAGCGGAGTGTCTTTTCAATCAACTCCTGCCATGGGAGCTTGCCCGCCACGGCGCGGTAAAAATCGTCGATGAGAGCAATCCGCTCGACCTTGGCATCGACGATCGCCACGCGGTACCCTTCGTCCCCCGCCTTTTGCGACAGATGGCGCAATAAGTGGGTCTTTCCCGATCCGGGCCGCCCGACCAGCAACTTGACCTTGCCGTAACCGAGCGGAACGAATCCACGAAGGTACCATTTGAGCCAAAACGCCTCGATATCCATCGGATCCACGAAGAGGTCCCCAATCACCGAATCGGGCAGCGCTTCCGCAATGGGATACGCAGCAAATTCCGTGGTCCGGCTATTCTCCCTCATGGTCACCCCGATCCTCCACGACTTCCAACGCGCCGAACGAATCCGTGTGTCCGTTGGGCTCCGTAATCACCACGGCGCCTCGGTTTCGCGAAGAGGCGAAGACGAGCCGCCGGCCTTCTACGACCAACTCCGGCGTTCGCCGCAAGCGATAGATGTCAAACGCAAACTGGCTCTTGCTGTATCCGCTGGCTCCCACCCGGGCCGACAGCAGTTCATAAACGCTCTGCAGCGGCACCCCGCGTCCCGGTGCCGTGCCCTTCCCTTTATCCTTCGCTTCGTACATCAAAAGGTCATAGATGCGGAGCAGCGCCCGCGCAAATGGCACCGCGTTAAAGCGTTCGTTGTTCAACCGGTCCAAGGTCCGCATTACCCGCTTGGCCACGGCTTCGGGATGCAGGGTGCGGACCGTGCGATTATTGACCAGGACCAGTTCATGTTCGAAATCCACCCGCACCTCGACCGGAAACATCTTCAAGGTCGGAAATGCCCCTTCCAACGGAGGATATCCGGGGGTAAAGGCTTGACGGAACCGTTCCATCCACTCAGCCTGCTGTTCGGCCGCGGGGGCGATTCGAAAGCTCGCTAATTGCGTTTGCAAAGATCGCGCAGCCATCTGCAGATCGTCACCCAGGCGCACGACGTCGTCCAACTGCTTGCGCAAATCCACCAGATTCATCAATTCGACTTGCTGGCCCACCCGTTTCAGCTTACCCGCTCTCTCCAGGGTTTTCACCAGGGCCTCCAGTTGCGGGCCGAACTCGCGTTCAAATTCTCGCACGCCCTTGGCGGACGTTGAAAGGTCCGCTTGATCCGCTGACATCTCGCTCGCCATGGTTTACCTTTCCACCCCTCTCGTCCCTATTCATTAGAACGATTCGTGTTCAAAGGCCAAATTCCTGCCGACCAATGGGGTCGAAACCGCGCAAAAAATGGCGAGTGCCCACGGCGGGCTATTTTCATCTTCACGAAAACCGTGGCCCAGGATTGCGTACGGGGTGGGGCCGCTCCCGCGCAACCGGAACCCGCCCCGGTGGGAGGAGCGTGGCACGCAGTGGGGTGCGGGCCTAATCGGGGTGCTCCGAACCCAACCCGCAGCACCGCGCGTTATCGCCCGGCGAAATGTTGAGGGATCACGTGGGAAGCCCGGTCCCTGCCTCAGGACTCCGCCCACTGAGCGCGATATACGGAATGTGCGCCGTAAGCATCGTCAACTGCCGATCGTGGTCGCGTTCCAACGTCCAGGTTCCCCCGAGCGTTTGCAAACGGGATTGCAATGCGGTCAGGCCATAACCGGGAACCCACGCTTCGTTGAACCCCTGACCGTTGTCGGTGACCGAGATCCAGATCGCGTCACCGACCTTGCCAACCTCGATCGTTACGCAACGGGCTTTCCCGTGCCTCACCGCGTTATTGGTCGCCTCTTCGGCCAGACGATACGCGGCCAGGCGGACGGCGGGGGGGATCTGATTGCTCAGCGGATCGTCCGCGGCCGTGATGGCTTCGTCGACCCGCAGGTTGACTCGCACGGTCGTCTGCCAAAAGCGGATCAGCCCGAACAGGGCAGCCCGTAAGCCCAGTTGCAGCAACGTAGGATGCAGGCGGTGACTCAGCGGGCGAATCTCCCGCTCCCGCACATCTTCCAGCAAATCCAGCACGGTCGCCAATTCACGAGCCATTTTGGGGTTGCTCGCGGTCACCTGCTCTTGGCAGGCACGCACGCGGTCCTCGGCCACCAGCAAGGCCGCCTGCACGGGTCCGTGCAAAACCTCGGCGACCTCGCGCCGCACCCGGTCTTCGACCAACAGCAGCGGCTCCGGAATGCGCTGACGCGCCGCGGGTTGGGTTGGCAAGGCGAGCCGTTTGGCTTGGGCGCCCAGTTTCCTGACGGATTGCACCAACTGCCAACCCAAGCGCTGGCGATCCGGTCCAAAGGGATGGCGATCCGTCCAGCTCACTACGCCCACCAAGTCGTCGTGCCATATCAGCGGTACGGCGCAACAATAGCGCAGCGTGCCTTCCCTCCACAATTGTTGGGCGGCCGCCCAGGGCACGTATTCACCGACAAAGGCGAACCACGGTCCGGTTACCGGAGCCCGGGTCCGCAACATGCGGCGAAGCATCGGATTGGCGGCAGGATCAAGGGCTTTGCGGGATGGAGGCGCGCTCCCGGGGCTCGCCGGCGGCAGCAAGTCTTCCGTCAAAGACGCCTCGGCCAAAGGAATCAACAAATGCTCCCCGGCGTCCCAACTAGACCACGTAATATAATGAGCGTCCATTTGCGATAAGGCGTGCACCATCCATTTTCGATTCAACACGGTGAACGCGGTACGGGGTGGTCGATTAGGTAACGGTATCATTCCGGAAGCCTCCCCAATTTCCCGACAATCATTCCTCTGGACTTCGTATTGACCGGCCAAAATTCGCTGCGCATCGGCCCGCTAACGCCGCTGCGCGGAAAAAGTCCCCGGTCCGACGCGGGAAAGCCCGTCATGCCAGGGCCTCCGCTTCGCGTCGGCATTCCAATTGCGCGAGACATTTCTCACGCTCCTTCACGCCTTTTCTCATTCGAACGCGCATCTGATATAGATTTCCTTAACTGGTATAATCTAACACCTTTGACGGTGCTCGCGTAAACCTATGGTTTGCTCGCATGGTCCGCGTTTCCCGCCGCAGGTAATAAATTGCGCTGCACGACGCATCCAGCCGCCTACTTCGACGTGGACATGAGACGCCTTGTCACGCGGCATGATTGGTGACAACGGCAATCTCGCGTCAAACACGCAAGCCCGCGATCGCAATCTAAGACGGTAATCCGGCGTAGTCTGGTGAACCGACGCGGACGATGAGGCGGGGCAAGCCGCCGCGCATCCCACCCGCGCCAGGCTGATCGCCTTTTCGCTATCTCGCGACCAAGCCCCGAAGAAGGACCCGTCGCAGGTGCCAACCGGAGCAGCACCGCACGTCCTGGCCAGCTTCCGCAATGCCATGCTGAGTTGGTTCGATGGCAAGTACCAGACGCGGGTGGCCAGCGCGCTCCGCGCGTTGGCGTGGCATGGGGAGGCGGCCATCGCGTTCGTGACCGAGCCCGTGTAATCCCATCAGGCCGCGTGTTGGCTCCACTCCAATTCGCTGTCCCGCTTTGACGCGATCAGTTTGATGGCCTCACGCACGCGTTCGTCGGACCTGACTCCGATCACCCAGGCAATCCAGCTCACGGAGCACCCCGTAGCTCCACCACGTCGGAAAGGCGAAGCGCGTCTACCGGGCGCCACTTTTGCGATCATGCTCGATAAGCTCACCGGTCGATTTCCGACGTAAAAGCGATCGTTCCAGCAGATACTCCTGACCGCGGAGACGAGCCGCCGTCAGCTGCGGCGTCCGGCCGCCGGCCCGTTCGTACGGCAGCAGCGCCTCAAGCACGCAAATCGGGAAGACGTTAGTGAGGATTCTCCTATCAGAGGCAAGCCAGTGCGACGAACCCGCTTCCGTCACCACGAAGCCATGGAACGGGTATTTCGAGCGCGACCGCGTAGACCCAGAGGTCTCGCCAGGGCTCATACCGATTAGCAGGATTCGGCAAGCCCCAGATCCTCAGTATGGTATACGCTCATCGCGGGGGCTCCGGTAGCCGAGGACACCCTACCCGATTGTGCCAATAGCTATCGACCCAAACCTATGTCCTTGCTTATGGTATGAAAAGGCTCACCAAGGGGCGGAGGAACGCCTCATGCCGTCGGCGCATTGAATAGCCGAGCGACGTCTTCCGTCGGGGCACCCGCCGTCGTCAGCGCTATAGCGGCCGCCCCCACCGCCGGGGGGACCCGCGCGCGGGCGACCCGGGCATCGGGCCAACTTTCCAGCACGCGGCCGAGCAGCGTCTCGAAGACCACCGGATTATGCATCAGCACCCCACCCGAAGCGATGACGTCGAAGGCTTCTCGCGCGGAAAACCCTATCCTCCGCACGACCGTATTCACCTGGTCGGCCAGCCTGGCACCGGCCTCGGTCAACAACCTGTGGGCTGTTTCGTCACCGCGTCCCGCAACCTCTGCCACCATCCGGGCGAGTCCGGCAATGGCAAATCGATCGCCACACTTTGCATCCGACCCGTGGATCACCCGGGGCAAGTCCCGCATGCGGTCAATTTGCCCCCAGCAACACACGGCTTCGCTCAGCGCGGTCGGCGGCAGCCGGCCGTCATCGGCCTGGCACACCGCTCGCAAGGCGTTGAGTCCGATATCGTAGGCGCTCCCCTCGTCGCCTAACAACGCGCCCCATCCCCCGACCGCCAGCTTACGCCACCCGTCCCGGGCCATGGCCAGCGAACCCGTGCCGGAGATCACGGCCACTCCGCGTTCGACCATGCCGCCAGCGGCCAGCACCAGCTCACCTTCGCCCGCGAGCACGACGGTCGCACGCGGAAACCAGTGGGTGATCAGGCTGCTGAGCAAGGCCGGGTTGGTCGGACTGCCGGCGACCACGACCGCTACCTGCTGCCCAGTCAGGGAGGCCAAGGCCGAGGCCGCCGCCTGATCAAACGATTGGACGACGGTTTCGACGGGAGAAAAATTCGTGTTGACCGGCCCGCCGATCCCGTATCCCAAGATTTCACCCGCATCCGAGACCATCACGCACTCGACTTTGGTGCCGCCGCCGTCGATTCCCCCCGCAATCATGGAAGATAATGGATGGCTGCCCGGTATTTGTCCAGCATCCGGCGGTTATACTCCGGACCCTCTTCAAGATTTCCGCTCAAATACACCGGGGGAGCCATCCCCATCTCCAGCCATTGCTCCGCCACCCGAGCCATTACGGCGTGCAAAATGGCGGTGCCGATGACGCTGGATACCGGGCCAATCGGAGCGGGCAGCCCCTCCACGGCCAAGGCCGCGTCCCCGACCGGCGCACGATTGTCAATCACCACATCGGCCAACGCATCCACATGGGCCCCGGCCGGATCCTGACTGGCCACCGCCGCGCTGTAGGGTCTCGAGGTCAGCGCAATCACGCGGAGTCCACGCACCTTGGCCTCGCGGACCATTTCCACCGGCACCCGGTTCCGGCCGGACGTGGAAACCACCAGCAACACATCCCCCGCCTGGACCGGACTCTCCTTCAAAATCACCTCGGCTAAACCGGGCATCCGCTCCATGGCCGACGTCTTGGTGGGAGGAAAGTCGTTGCTCAAACTCATCCCCGGCCCAAACAGGGGATTGACCAGCATAAAGGTTCCCGCCCGATAATAGATGTCCTGGATTAAGAGGCTGGAATGACTGCAGCCAAAGGCAAACAGGCTATGCCCGGAGGTCGTCGCTTGGGCGATCATGGTCGCGGCCTCTTCCATGGCAGCTTTTTGGGTGGTATAGACTTCATTCAACAGTTCGTCGATCTTTTGGAAATAACGATCAATCATCCCCATCCTCCTCGAATGCGCTCAGATATTGCAAGGCCTTCTTCCGATTGCGTTCCACGGCCCCGGGCAGATTCATGCTTTCCAAGACCAGAGGCGTCTTTCCTCGATCCCTTTGCCGGGCGACCACCTCGGCGCAGAACATCCACATCAGCGTGGCGGCACTAATCCCCGAGGTGGGCCCCACCCGCACGCTGTCCCCCGCCATCGGCAGCACCGCGTCGCCGACCAGGCAGTGGTTGTCAATGACCACGTCACAAAGATCGGCCAGTTTTTTCCCCGACGAATGACGCGCCGGAACAAATGCTGAGTATTCCCGCGAAGTCAGGCCGATGAGCCGCACCCCCGCCGCCCGGAGTTGCAGCGCGACCTCGACGGGCAGCACCCGGGCGCCGGTGACCGAGCCGATGATCACGGCATCCCCCGCCCGCACCCCGGCTTGGCCCAACGCATAGCGGACGTACCCGCGGATTTCTTCCTCGTCGGGCTCCCGCCCGACGCGCGGCATTTCATGCGCAATGGTATTATCGACGGCCAAATGAAAGGTTAAGGGCGTCAACGCGACCAGGCCACCGGCGCGGTTGACCAATTCACGGCTGAGCAAATGTCCCGTGTCATAGACGTAGAGCCGGTGCCCGGCCACCAGGGCGTCGGCCGCCAACTCGGCCGCGCGCTCAATGGCCGGCACCTGGCTCGTGACGGTCGTTTCCAATAGGGCGCGCAAGGCTTGCCAATATTGCAGGGCGGGGCTCTCCACCAAGCATTCCTCCTCGTTCCGATGCGATGCCGGGAATGGGCCGAAGCGGCCCCCTAATAGCCAAGGGTCTCATAACGCCGCTTTGCGGCGTCGAGACGTTCCGGTCCGTCGGGATAATTGACACTGCGAAATACCGTCGGGGTGATGCCCCGCTTCAGGAGGGCTTCGGCAATCGCCGCCTCCAATGCCCACATGGCCACGGCTGCCATGATCCCCGAGGTCGGGGCAAGTTTTTCCGGCAGCCCCTCGACGGTCAGGGCGGCGTCCCCTGCCTCGGTCCCGATATCGATGACGTCATCGGTCACCTGATACAGGAGCTTCCCGCTGACGTGCCGGGCTGGCAGGGTTCGGGCATATTTGAGGGCGGTCAAGGCCACCGTGCGGATGCCCCGTTCGCGGGCGCCAAGCGCCAGTTCCACAACCAATGGGCTCCGACCGGAGACGGAGCCGATAATCAAATCATCTCCCGCCATCGCCGCCGAACGGTCTACCACGTACCGGGCCAAGGCCATATCGAGGTCATCGCCGGCGACCGCCGACGGATTCGCCTTCAAGCCTGCCGCTTTAGGCCGTACTGCGGAGTTGGCCACCGTTGGTTGGCCAACGTCTAAGCGGGCTAACAGCGCCAGCCCCCCGGCGCGGTTGAACATTTCGTGATTGAGCATGTGCCCATTGTCATAAAGGTGAATCACATGACCGGATTGCACGCCTTCGGCCATGCGCTCGCCCAAGGCTTGCAGATGGGCCATCTCGCGATGCTCCAGCTCCTCAATCAGCTGCCGCACCGCACGGGTATAAGCCAGTCCCAGCATTTTATCACTCCCTTGCGATCTCCAAGCAAATTACCGTAAGGCGGATCGGCGGGGGCAACCGCTGCTCCCCGCGGCCGCCCGATAACCGGAGGTCCCCGCCAGCGCGAAGCTTCCACCCCAAAGGAGCGGCACGGCGACCGGCACCAGCCAGCCGACCGCGATCACGGCGAGCACACCGATGCCCGCCACGCCCGCCGTGAGCGGCCGGCCCAACATGGCCAAGAGGCCAGCCCGCACCCCATCCCAGGGGGACAAATCAGCGGCCATCGCCGCCCAGGCATAGAGCACCCACACGGTCAGGCTCAGCTCCGATATCAGCAGCATCCCTTCCCACACCCCGGTCCACGGAAGCCGGGACGCGGTGAGAACGCGCGCTTCCGCCAGCGCGATGGCTACGCTGATCCCCCACGGCAGCCCGATGGCATAACTCTTGCCGCCCCGCACCAAGCCCTGCCAAAACGGACGCCAGGGGATCAGTTCGGCGTCCGACTGCCACGCCCGGCAGGCGGCCATGGTCGCCGGGGGGATGGTCAGGATGGGCCAGGCGCTGAGCGCCCACAAAACCCCCACCGAGGCAAAGCGCACCACCCGATACCAGGCGGTCACCGCCCGCTCGACGATCGGCGCAGTTTGGCCCGTATCGTCCTGCATCCGCATCTCTCCTCGCCTTCCGGGGGGCCGGGGCTAAAGTTTTAACGAACCCGACAACGACCCTTCGATAAAGTTTCGCTGCAAGATGATGAAGGCAAGAATCAAGGGGGAGGCGACAATGAAAATACCGGCCGCCAGCAGCGTCCATTCGCTTTGATAGCTGCCATAAAAGGTAAACAGGCCGCGGGTCAACGGGAAGAGCGAATTGTTGGCCAAAAAGACGACGGGACCGATGAGATCGTTCCACACCGCCACGGCCGCATAAATGCCCACCGTGGCCAGGGCGGGTTTAATCAGCGGCAGAACAATTTGAAAGAGGTAGCGGAGATAGCCACACCCGTCGAGGGCGGCGCTTTCATCCAGCTCGCGGGGAATGGTCTTGAAATAGGCGACAAAGAAAATGAACCCCAGCGTCAATCCACCCTGAATGTGGAGCAGAATGTAGCCGATCCGATTGTTGTAAAGGTGCAGCATCTGCGATTCGATAAAGAGGGGGATAATCCCGATGGGCAGGAAAAATCCCAGGACCATCGACAAATATACGGCATTGCTGCCCCGAACATACCGCCGCTCAACCGGAAAGGCCAAAAAGACGGCACACGCCACCGCCAAGATGGTAGCCGCGCCGGTGTAAATCACCGAGTTGGAAAAATAGACTCCCATCGTCGCATCGCGCCAGGCATTGACGAAGTTCTGCCACATGATGGGATGGGGCAGGGTGAGCGGATTGGCCAAGAACTGATGCGCAGACTCCAAGGCCACGTTGAGCAGGTAGATGAGCGGAGCCAGATACAAGATGGCGCAAAATAGCACCAGAAAGACGAATGCACCGACTGAGAAGTTCAATCTCCGATGCCTCACAGAATCCGCGCCTCCCGCTTTCTGAGATACCGCTGCAGGGGCAAGGCCACCGCCAGCGTAATCGTAAACAACATCATCGACAGGGTAGCTCCGAAGCCCAAATTGCCCGAGCCCTGAAACGCGGAGTTGAACATGAACATCCCGAGCGTATTGGTGTGATACAGTCCGTCGGTCAGGACATAAATCAAGTCGTAGACGTTGAGGGAGCCCACCGCGGCCAACAACACGTCAACCGTGACGCTAGGCGCTATCATGGGAAAGGTGACGAAGCGAAAGATGTTCCAGGCGCTGCCCCCGTCCAGCTGGGCCACCTCGAACAGTTCCACCGGCACCGCATTCATCCCCGACAGGTAGACCAAGACGGTGAAGCCTAAGCTGGACCAGATTTGCACGAAAATCACGAGTGGCAGCGCCCAGGTGTTGGAGCCAAAAAATGCGGTGCTGACATGGAACAGCCGGAGGAAATTGGCCGCCGGCCCCCCCGACGGGTTGAAGATCAAGGCCCACAACAGGCCGATGACCGTCACCCCGAGGACGGCAGGCAGAAAGATCAAGGCCCGAAAGAAGGCGACCCCGGGAACGCGGCGGCGGAGCATCTCGGCCACCAAAAGTGCCAGCACATTTTGCACGACCGTCACCGCCGAGGCAAACATCAGCGTGTCGATAATCGAGTGGGCCACGCCGGGCCATTCAATGGTAAAGGCCTGCACATAGTTTTGGATCCCCACAAAATTGGCAGGAATCCCCGGCACGCCCGTATAATTGGTCAGCGAAATGATGGCCGTCGCCGCTGAGGGCACGATGCCCAACACCAGGTAAATCGCCGCCCCGGGCAACATGGAGAAATACATAGCTGCCCGCTGGCGACCTTGAAAGACTCCCGTGCGCGCCCCGCCTCGCCGCGGACTCGGTGGCGCGGGCGCCCCGGAGGCAGGTTCCTCCGGGGCTCTTCCCACCATGGTGACGTCCCTCATGACTACCGAATGACCTGTGGCCAGTTCTGCTGGTACATGTGGGCGACCTGTTTGGGCGTATATTTCCCAAGGTACACGTCCAATTGCAGTTTGGGCCAGTTGGAACTCTGATCCCAGTACGGACCCGAGGCGGGCAGGTCGGGGAAGACCACGGCCGAGTTCACGCCCTTGCCAAACCATTTGCCCAGAACGTTCTTGGCGAAACTGTGATAGGTTCCGCCGATCCGGCTGGGGGTAATGCCGACATAGTCCACGTACTGCTGGTAAATTTTCGGTGAGGAGAAAAAGTTGAGCCACTTGAAGGCGGCGGCATGATTGGGCCCATGCGCCAACACCACCCAGGTCAAGTCTCCCCCGACCATCGGTACGTTGTACTTCGCCTGGTTACTGCCGGGCAGCGGAAAGAATCCGACCTTCATCTTCGGATTCGCCGTGTGCACGGCCGCCAAATCCCACGAGCCGTCCAGCAACATCGCCGCTTTGCCGTCGGCAAAGTCGCCCGGCATCGATTGCCACGGGACCCCCTGAAAATTTGGCTCCAGATATCGCATGATCGTCTTTTCACGCTGCATGATCTTAATGAAATACGGGCTGGTCCACGTGGTTTGGCCTGTGCTGAGCGCCCGGTTCAAATTCGCGCCCGGCACATGCGGCCGCCACACTTCCTGCATCAAGGGCTCATAAATAAATCCCAGATAACCCGGGCCGACGTTTTGCAGACCGTCGAACAGCGGAGTAACCCCGTGCCGCTTGAGATTTTGGCACAGCGCGATAAAGGCCCTATACGTATGGGGGACGCTCAAATGATACTTGGCAAACATCACCTTGTTGTAGAACACGCCCTGGGTATACGTGCCGGTGACCAGCCCCAGCAGCTTCCCCTGATAGGTTTCGGTACGATTGATATTGGGCATAAACTGCTTGACCCAGGGCTGGTTGTTGAGGCGGAGATATAACCCGTGCGTCGCCCATAATTGTTCATTGGACTCGTTGTTCACGCTGGGATGGGGAGGCAGAGGCTGAATGGGCCCGGTACCCATGATATCCACGGTGTTGCCCCGAATTGACGTGGATTCCAAGGTGGCGTAGGGTCCAGCACGATTGGCGGCGGTCTGAAAGATGACCCGGATATTCGGATACTTATGGTGAAATTCCGCGTTGATCTTTTTGAGGATGGTGACCGCCGGCGGGTTAACCCAGGTAATCACTTTCACGGTTTGACTGCTGGCGGCGGGCCGAAATGCCAAAGCGCCCACCCCGCCGAAGGTCAGCACCAAGCTAGCGGCCATGGCGCCCGCCATTGGTGTCCGGTGACTCATCGCATTGCGCTCCTTTCCATCGCTAACGGCCTCTAGCGACCTCCAACCACGAGAGATCGCCAATCGCAAATTCACGGAGAACCCAAACGCCCAGTAAGGGGCATCATGATGTTGCTGAGCTGGCAATAGGAAACGCTGGGGCTGGTGTACCAAGTACAGTATATAATGCCGCCGCGGAATGATCCAATACCTCCCGCAGGTTTGCTGAATAGATTGTCCGGCTGCCCGGAGTTTGTGCGGGCAAGGGCTAACCCAGAGTCTTTGGCGGAGGACGGTCGGGCCCGCGCGTGCCGCCGTGGCCGCTAGTTCGGATCGTTATCACCACAATATCCCGATCGAGACCACGGAACCTTCCGGGACGGCCGTCCCCATTTTTCATTCCTGTGGGTGCCCCGAACCCGGGGCATGAGCGTCTCCCGTGAATTCGATCTGCCCCGGAAGAGGAACCGAGGCACCGCGAGACTGGCCCGACAGTCGAACCCGTCCCTTGCTGCAGTCATGCGTTCAGGCTACAATGTTCTGAATGAATCTTGCCCGGGGAGGCCAACGCGTATGCATATCCGCATTTCTCGCGCCAGTCAAGATATTGTAGCCAAATATCTCACCTCCGCTTGTGCGGGGGACGTGCTGCAGGTCCTGGGGATTCCTCACGCAACGGTGGTGCGGGCGTTACCCACGGAAGTACCCCGCGTGGCGATCCGCCAATCTCTCACGGATATCGTGCTGGAAACATCGACCGGCGAGATCCTCCATCTCGAATTCCAGAGCACCCGCGAACCCTCGCTCTATCGATTTCTTGCGTACGACGTGGCCCTGGCTGAGAAATTTCGCCGTCCGATTCGTACCCTGGTCCTCTACAGCCAGCCGATCGCTCAGCCTCCAGCGACCCTGGCAATTGGATGCGCCACCTATCACGTCGAAAATATCTCGCTGGCGGAGGTGGATGGAGAGGCCGCGTTGGAGATCGTGGCCACCCATTTGGCGACCCATCGTTGGACCCCGGCGGACCGGGTCCGTCTGGCATTCGCCTTCCACATGCGGTTTTCCACCGTCTCGACCGACGAGGCGTTTCGCCGTATACTAGAGTTAACCCGGCAAGTGGATCGTGAAGAGCAGAACTATCTCGCAGCCCTTATTCTTGGATTTAGCGGGCGTCAGTTATCTCCGGAACAAACCGCCGAAGTGTTGGAGGTGTTGGAAATGACGGAACTATTGCGGACGGTCGAACGCAATGCTTTAAAAAAGGGCCGTGAACAAGGCCGTGAAGAAGGCCGTCAAGAAGGGCGTCAAGAAGGCCGTGAAGAAGGGCGTGAAGAGGGCCGTCAAGAAGGGCGTGAAGAAGGCCGTCAAGAAGGGCGTGAAGAAGGCCGTCAAGAAGGGCGTGAGGAAGGGCGCCAGCAGACCGCACTGAGCGTTGCGCTGGCCCTGTTACGAAAGGGCCTGCCACTTGAGGAGGTTGCCGCCCTCACCCAGTTGCCCTTGGCTGAGGTTCGTGTCCTAGCTCAGGCTCTCTCGGCCCAGTAATTCCCCAGGCGGTGTGGGAAATGACGGAACTATTGCGGACGGTCGAACGCAATGCTTTAAAAAAGGGCCGTGAACAAGGCCGTGAAGAAGGCCGTCAAGAAGGGCGTCAAGAAGGCCGTGAAGAAGGGCGTCAAGAAGGCCGTGAAGAAGGGCGTGAAGAGGGCCGTCAAGAAGGGCGTGAAGAAGGGCGCCAGCAGACCGCACTGAGCATTGCGCTGGCCCTGTTACGAAAGGGCCTGCCACTTGAGGAGGTTGCCGCTCTCACCCAGTTGCCCTTGGCTGAGGTTCGTGCCCTAGCTCAGGCTCTCTCGGCCCAGTAATCCCCCAGGCGGTGTGGGTAATGACGGAACGTTTGCCGACCGTAGAACGCAACGCGCTAAGCAAGGGACGCGAGGAAGGACGACTTGGGGAGAAGCAAGCCACGGCTCGTCGCCTCTCGGCATTGGGCGTTGACATTGCGGTCAGTGCCGACGCTAGCGGTCTTACGGGGGATGTCATTCGTGAGCTAGCTTCTTCAGAAGTCAAGTAAGACCGCCAACGCCGGGGGTTGGAGATGAGGGAAATGACCGAGCCCCTTCGGGCCGTCGCACGGAATGCCGCAAAAAAGGACGAGAGGAAAGGATGGGAGGAACGGACTATCGAAATTGCCAAAGCGATGCTGGCCGCAGGGGACCGTGTGAAGAAAATCATGACGATCACTGGACTTGCGCGAGACGGCATCGAAATGCTGAGTCCGGACTACCATGAAAGAACGAGCACCTTTAAGGACCATCGAGGAATGTTCTATCTCATTGTCAACCCCTGTTGTGGATAAAACAGGTGGGGAGGTGAAATTGCCTTTTCTGCATACGCCTGCCCAGGATTCAGAAAGCGACCGTGCATTCTCGTATGCTGTTCCCCGGTCGCAAAAAGCTCAGTAAGGCCGGTCGATGTCCTCGGTTGCGGTTGCGAACGCGGTCCGGCAGCCCATAGTATTCCGCGACCAGGTCGGGTCGGGCTTGCCCCGAAGGCATGGGCTATCCACAACGATCGCGTGGTTGATCGCGGCGGTTCGTTTTCAGCAGCCGCAAGGCGATGTAATTGATGGACCGCCACGTCGACCACGGCTGGTTGACGGCATTTGCCCTATCATCATCGCGCAATGATAGACCACGGCCCGTTGGGGATCCCAAGGACGCCCAACCTGGAATGGATCTCGCCGATTTGTTGACTCGTGTCGTCACGATGGGCAGGCCATCCCCGACGGTTCCGGGAGTCCGGCCCGATGGGGTGTTACCGGTGTAGAATTCGGGCCCGGAGCAGTGGCAAGGCCGCCCGGCCATACCTCATCCGCTTGAGGAGCTTGGTCGGATTGTTGAACTCTTGGACGGGCCGTCATAGACCCCACGGCTAAAGCCGGGGGCTTGTCGGAATGCATTCCCGAGCGTCTCTAGCTTTCGCCGGAAAGCCCGCAAGGGCGCTATGACCAGCCTTAGCCGCCGGGATCTCGGGAGCGAGCGGCTCCGTTCCTTGGGTGCAGACCTTGGGATGCTTCTCCAGTCTCAAGCGCTCT
>JAJZZH010000227.1 GCA_021797675.1 Bacillota bacterium
CCGGCGGAGACATTCGTCGACGCTGAGATCGCGTTCAGCCATCAAAAAGGCCAGTTGCAGCGCGGCCACCACGGCAGCCGCGCTCGATCCCAGGCCGCGAATGACGGGAATCTCGCTGTCTATCAGGAGGTGACCAGAGCATAGCGGCCGGTCCGTCAATTCCTGATAGGTGTTGGCCAGCACCCGATAAATTAGGTTAGTTGTGTCGTGCGGCAACAGATCGGCACCTTCGCCCTGAACCTCGACTTTCGTTCGCGGGTAGGCCTGCCAATGGACCGTCAACCAGAGATTCACCGCCAAGCCCAAGGTATCATAACCGGGCCCGAGATTCGCCGACGTGGCTGGTACGCGCACAGAAATCATGGTCGGACCTCGTCGGCCGTCAGAACCCTGTCCAAGGCGGCCGTCGACCCATCCCAAGTCGTCTTTCGGGTCGGAAACACCCGCTGAGCGGTATCGCTGTCCTTCAGGCCATTGCCGGTAAAGACTAATACGGCCGTATCTGCTGAAGGAAGGTCTCTAATCTTCCACAAGTGCAACAGGACGGCATAAGGCGTCGCCGAGGCCGGCTCGACGAAAATGCCCTGGTGAGCAAGCTCTGCCTGGGCTTGCAGGATCGCCTGGTCGGAAACGGCAACGAATCGGCCTTGGGTGGAACGCACCGCCTCTTTGGCGAAAGCGCGGCTGACCGGTTTGCCGATGCGAATGGCCGTGGCCACAGTCTCCGGACGGTCAATGTCGCGGTCTTCCACCATGCTGGCAGCGCCTTCCGCTTGACAGCCGATAAATCGCGGAGGAGTGAGCCCGAGTCGCTTGAAGCCGCGATAGTAGGCGGTGATGTTCCCCGCATTGCCTACCGGCAAGAGAAAGAGGTCAGGAACCCGCCCCAACTGCTCAGCGATCTCATAGGCTGCCGACTCTTGGCCCAAAATGCGCCAGGGGTTGACGGAATTGACCAATTCCCACTGAGGTCGCTCCGCAATCGCGCGCCGGAGGCGCTCCAAGGCGCGGTCGAAGGCACCTTCGACTTCAAACAGCAGGGCGCCGAACGCGCGTACCTGCAGCAACTTGCCGGGAGCCACCTTGCCCTCAGGGATGACAACAACCGCCTGCAGTCCGGCTCGTGCCGCGTAGGCGGCGGCTGATGCCGCCGTGTTGCCGGTGGAGGCGCACAACACGGCGGTCTTGCCCGTCTGCCTAGCCATGGTCACCGCCAGCGTCATCCCGCGATCCTTAAATGATCCGGTGGGGTTGGACCCCTCCAGTTTGCCGAACACCTGCGGACCGTCCCCGTCGGCCCAGGGAGTCCGCACCCGAATCAAAGGAGTCTGTCCTTCGCCCAAGGTTACGAGTTTGGATTCGTCTAACGGTCCCAAATTCCACAGATGCCCATACCGTTCAATAACGCCAGCCAATGTGTGTCCCCCCGAACAAATGCCATGCCACAAAATTTTTCTTCAGTCTAGCAGAAGCGACGGGGGCAGGGAAGTGGTTCCCAGGCCCTAAAACCAATACACCGACGAAATACCTGGGATTCGTAGCAAAGCTTCCCGGAGCTCGTCACTGGGGGGCGTATCCAAGGCCATGACCATAATGGCCTCGCTGCCGAGGGCGCGCCGCCCGAGGTGAAGATTGCCGATATTCACGCCAAATTCTCCCAAGAGGGTCCCGATTTGGCCAACGATTCCGGGGGTATCCTCGTGGCGGGTCACCAAGGCCACCTCCGGCCAAGCCAAATCGAAACCAATGTCGTTGATACGGCGTAGATGCAAGGCGCTGGTGCCGTTTTGCTGCCATTCAAATTCGGTCTGGCTTTCGGGCTGTCCGTCCCAGCGCAGCGTCAGTGAGAGTGTGTCGGCCGCTTTGGCGTCATCCTCGATGGTGAGCGAGAGCCCCTGTTCCTTCGCTTGGATTAGCGCATTGACCGTATTCACCCGTTCGTCTACCCGGTTTTGCAGGACGCCGGCCAGCAGGCTTTGGCGAACCCAGGGCAGCGACTCGGCAGGTACTCGGCGACCGGGAGTCAAGACCAAGCGCGCACCGAAGACCGGATTCATCGCGCTGAAGACTCGGCCAAGGGTATTGCACATCCGGTCGAGTGCGGTTAACTCGGGAACCTCAAGCGGCGGGATGGGGACGTTGACCAGATTGGGGGGAGTGATACCGTTGAGGGTCGCGATGACACCTTGGGCTGTCATGACGCCTACGTTGGCCAGCGCCTCGTGGGTCGAGCCGCCCAGGTGGGGAGTAACCACCACCCGAGGCAGTTTGAACAACGGTGCCTCTGGATTGGGAGGCTCTTTCGGAAAGACGTCGCAGCCAAATCCCGCGATGTGCCCTTGTTGCATCAGGCGGACGACGGCATCCTCGTCATACAGACCGCCCCGGGCGGCATTCACGACGAAAGCACCTTTGGGCAGGCGGTTTAATAGCGACTCGGTGAGCCGCGGGCCCGTCTTGGGGGTATGAATCGTCAGCACGTCCGCGACTTCCAGCAATTCCTCTAGGGTCGGCTTGCGGATGGCGCCGTGGGCTTGGAAGATTTCTTCCCCGATATAGGGATCGTAGGCATAGACTTCCATTCGAAAAGCATGGGCCAGCCGGGCGACGTTACGGCCCACGCGGCCTAGGCCGATGATTCCCAAGCGGCGGCTGTGCAGCTCTTCGCCGAGGTGGGCTTGCCGATCCCAGCCGCCTTGGCGCACGTGCAGATCCCCCAGCCGAATATTGCGCATAACGGCGAGCAATAGGCCAAAGGTGTGCTCGGCGGCGGCAACGGCGTTGGCTCCGGGAGCATTGACAACGGCAATGCCCAGTTCGGTGCAAGCATCGAGGTCGACGTTGTCGACGCCCGACCCGGCCCGAGCGACGACTTTCAAACGAGGACGGTTGGCGATCAGCTCGCGGGTGATGCGGTGGGCGCTGCGAATAATCACGGCGTCGAAATCGCCGAGGATTTCAGGCAGTTGCTCGGGCGGGAGCAGGTGGTGTGCGGTGACTTCAGCGTGCTCTTCCAAATAGGCCAAACCCTCGGGGCCCAATGCCTCGGTGACCAGGATTTTCGGCTTCACGGATGGTCCCTCCACTCTCCAAAGAAGTGTTAGTAATGATGGTAAGAAATGGTATAGCTGTCCAGAAGGTGCTGGGTAGGTCGGAAACTCGCACGGATCCGGCGACGGGCCTAATTCGCCGAGCGTTAGGCCAAGGATTGATGCCAGACGGCGAAAGTTTCGGCCAACGCGGTTTGAGCCTGATTCACTTGGTGGGCGAAAAGGCTGAGGCCGGCAAAGAGCATCTGCGGGGTGACGGCACCCACGTGTCCAATGCGAATGGCACTGTCGGCCCAGGGGCCAAGCCCCCCAGCGATTTGCAGACCGAGCTGCGCTGCCGCTTGACGAACGGCGGGCGGATTTGTTGTTTTCGGCACGTTGAGGCTGGTGACGGTCGGCGATTCGAAGCCGGCGGAGGCCAACGGGGTAAACCCGGCGACTTGGCCAAAGCGCCGGGCCATCGCTCCCAGGAGCCGATGGCGCGCGAAGCGGGCAGACTCTCCTTCGGCCAGCAGGAGGTCGAGGGCGGCGTCCAGTCCATACCAGAGAGAAACCGCCGGCGTATAAGGGAAATGACGGTGAAAGTAGGGGGCGAGATTGAAATAGAACCGTCCCGGACGGTCGGGAAGCAAGCGTTCCAAAGCTCGCGGACCGGCAGCGATCAAACCCAGTCCGGGAGGACACATAAACCCCTTTTGCGAGGCAGCGATGATGACGTCGATGCCGGGTTGGTCAAAAAAGAGGGGCAGAGAAGGGACGCCGCTGATGCTGTCAACCAGCAGCAAAGGCGCGTCGTTACGTTCCCCCAGGGACGCTGCGAGCTGATCCACCGGATTGGTTACCCCGGTCGAGGTTTCATTATGGGTGACCAGCAGGGCGTGATAGGCCGTTTGATCGACCTGGGCCAGAATTTTTTCAGGAGCAAAGGCCGTGCCCCAAGGGAAGTCCAAACGCTCGACGTCACACTCCATATTTTGGGCAGCTTCGGCAAAGCGTTGGCCAAATAGCCCGGTGGTGACCGCCAGTACCTTGTCGCCGGGATTCAAGAAATTTTGACAGACGGCCTCCAGCACCCCGGTGCCGCTGGCAGGCAGGATAGCGATGGCGCCGTCCTGAGGATCCAGATGAAAGATTGCGTGCAACTTGTCCAACACGCGATGATGTACGGGTTCGAAGGCGGCGCCGCGATGATCGGACATCGAGGTCAGCATGGCGCGCTGAACTGCTTCGGGTATGGGGGTTGGCCCTGGCAGAAGAATATCGGGCGGAAATAGCATGACAACTAGCCTCCTAGGATTTGGTCCAAAAATAAAAATAACGTCCCTAATTGCTAGGGACGGTCATAAAACCGCGGTGCCACCCTATTTGATGGAAACCCCATCCACTTGACTCCGTAACGCCGGAGTGCGATCGACTCATCGCCGATACTCTCCCGGGTGGAATCGGGCACAGACAGATCGTCGGGTTCCACTCACGCCGACTCGCTGAAGATCCATCCGGCTCTTCCCGTTCATTGAGCACTAACGGGATAATAACAAAGGTCGAAGCATCTGTAAAGATTTGATGGACCATGGAGCGACTGATGATACTGAAAAGCTGCATGAAACAAGGGTGTCAAACGTCATTTAATTTTACCGGGGTTGCGTCAAAGAATTGCCCCACCTGAGAATCTTCAGCTAGGTCCATCATAGAAGGTTGGTTCCGATTGTCAAGAGAATTTTTTAGGCCTTTGAAGAG
>JAJZZH010000126.1 GCA_021797675.1 Bacillota bacterium
CGGACCACGCAAGACTCGGTGCAGGACTGCTGGCTAGGCTCTATCCTGGCCGCCATTGCAGGCGGCACGTCCTCCTTGAGCTTTTCAAGGCGCAACCCTCACTGAACGCGAGCGGGATAGGGCCCGCGGGGTGGCCCGCGTGTGGATAGACACCTTCACGGTGCAACCAACCAACTCGGCCACCGTCAAAGCCATCCCCGAAACGACCAAAGCCCGGCGTATCATTCACCATTCGGCCTCTCAAGATGTTTGCCAAAGATCACGACGCCGGAAAGCGTCGGGAGGTTACGACCCGATACCAAAGATTTTCATCGAGTCCACATAGGATACCGACAATTCGGCGATGGTCGTTATACGATGGGGCGTATCAGTATCAAACCAGGTGGTTGATTTGTGCGATCACAGGGGGGTGTTGGCGCACTAGCACCTGACATCAACCCATCGTTGTGATCCACGATTAGGTGCCTCATCACAGAAAGCCGTCCGCTTGAGTTTCCAACCCAAGAGGCACAAAAATCCTTGCAGCACAGAGCGTCCGTTCCAACCCGGGACGGGATTGCGGCAGAGGGCGGCTTGGACCAAAAAAAACGGGAAAATCCAACCACCTCTTGCACATAGCCTAATATCCATCAATCATGCGGGTTGCCAGAACTTTGCCGTAGTCCTGAGTTCGGAACGCAGTCGTCCGTCTTGACAGCATGGGCTTCCAACGCTAGAATAAGACTAGTAAGATGCGTAAGATAGAAAACGGAGATGTGGCCGTGAGACGGATTACTGTGATGTCTAGCCGGGGACAAATCGTTGTGCCCATAGAGGTTAGACGCCAGCTCAAGTGGGAGGCGGGAACCCAATTAGTGGTTGAGTGGTCAGGCCAGTCCCGGCGTCTGGTACTGTCGCCGGTCAGGGAACAAGTCGTTGGGGTCAAAATCCCTCCCGCCGGCATATTACGGGATGTATATCCGGTCAGCACGACGTATGTCGCGCAACTGCGCGACGAAGCCGATCGGGACACTTTGTCATGACGACGCTCCTGTTCGACACGTCCGTTTTCATTTGCCATCTCCGGGACGAAAACGGTCGCTGTACTGACTATCTGCAACAAGTTACCTCAGGCACGTTGGCTGGAATAATCTCTGTACTCACCCTTACGGAGTTATATGCGGGGGAGAAACTGTCCGCAGACGGAGAACGCATCGTAGATTCCTTGATCCAACCGTTTCAAATGATAGATGTAGGAAGCGATATTTCGGTTGAAGCTGGACGGCTTGTGCGACAGTGGAGACGTTCGCATGGCATCGGGGTCATCGATGCCCTTATCGCTGCCACCGCGTTGGCCGAGGAGGTTCCGGTTCTTACGCTCAACGCCAGGCATTTTGATTTTATCCCTGGATTAGTTGTGCTAAATCCTGTCGCCGGGTAACAACCGCTGGCCGGCGGTCAACTACCCCGGCCTAAAGGGCCTAAAGGGCCAGGTCGTCGTCGGCAAAGTAAAATTGCTACAAGCGTGATGACGAGATGGATGTCACCATCGTCCCAAACTTGAGGGAGCATCGTTCGCGAACAGGCACGGACACCGATGCATGAGCATGGCCAAGCCCCGGTCGCTAGCGACCGGGAATGCCGATGTCGAAGGTCAGAATGGCTGCGGTTAGCGCTCGGTTACGAAGACCATGACGGGCTCTGATTTTCGGTCGAACGCCCGGGTTTGGCGTATGAGACGCATCCAGCTCACGGCACCTACTGAGAAACTGCCGCCTGAGGCCGAGGCGGGGTTGCCGGGATTGCTCCGGAGGTTCCTGCCTCATGGATCGCTGCACTCCTCTTAAAAAGACTGTGCGATCCGTAATGAACCGGCCCTACGGCTGATCGACACAAACATCCGTGCCCGCCGTCCCGATCCTCCGCTGCTCAAATCGACGCTAATCGCGATCTTCTTGGACTGTGGCGTTGTAGATCAAAAGTCTGTCCGTCTGACGTCATCAAGGGTTGGGTGCCGCCCCGATCCCCCCGAGGGTTCGTTCGGCACGTTGACCCGCAGAGCGATGGCGCAAGTCTTCGGCGATGGGATCCATCGGCGCGTCCACCGTCTTGGCAGACATGATCACGGCGGGATCCTCCGCACGCAGCAAATCAGAGCCACCATCGGGTGCGCTCCACGGCAAACCTGCGGCCGCTGCCGGAAGTTTGACTGGGGTACGCGTGGACCGTTGCCCAACACCCAAATCTCTGTAGCCCGGGGGGACCGCCGGGTCCGCTACCCAACACCGGGAAGGCGCTATGGCCCCAGGCGGCCCACGGTGGACCGGTTACTCGTCGCACTCCCACCAAGCGCGCGGGCCCTCGAAGAGCCAGTTGCGGTATACGGCGACGTCCGCCGTATTCGGAATCTCTGGACGCCATGTTATGGCACCTTCGTCGCCCGATGCCATCCAGCTTCCCTGAGAATCCTGCCACTGTGCGGAACCCAGGTGGGTCAAGACGGCCCTCCAGGCCGCGTCGGCCCAACCAGGATCCGTGGTCAGTCCGCGCCCCAGAACTACGGCCGACGCGCCACATCCGCACGGGCACGAAATGGTTTGCGTGGCTCCCCAAAGGTTCCATGGCAACTCTTCCTCCGGCGGGCGGTGTGTCGCACAATACGCTGAAAACCTCGTGATCGACCTCCCCCGAAAAAAATGATGCCATTGCTGCACATGGCGGCCGCAGGGCTTCCCCAATTTCGCTGCCCCGAGGCAGGGCAGGAAGGCTGATCGTGAGGCAAAGACGGCCAGCCAGCGCTCCGACAACGGCTGGGGGGAAATCGGCACCACCCGGACATTGGGCTTTTCCACCCAGACCCACGCCTCCGGCATGGCTTCGCACCACCTCCAATCCACAGGTTTCGACGGTCGTTCCGCGTCGAGTCCACAATCCCCCGCCGCTACTGCACCGCCCAGGTGATCGTCCAATGGCCGTTGCTATCGGTCTCGGTGGCATAGCGGAGGAAGTTCGTACCCAAATCGATTCCCGCACTGTGCCAACCGATCGCCGACCCGTTGGCAACCATCCAGTTACTCGAGCCAGCCGGTGCCACGGACAGTCTGGAGTAGGTCGGCTCGCGCGCGCATCCATTGACCCCGCACGACGTCTGGGTACCAGTTTGCGGCAGTCCCACCGCCCGAGCCAGGCGAGGATTTATTAAGACCGGGCCTTCGTTCCCGGTATCCAGGACCGCGAACGTGGTGATGGACCCCTTGGGCCCAACAACCGTCACTTTAAAGGCTGGGTCCCCGTACTGGTTCGTCGAACCGGTTAATGTGGCTCGATTGGCCGCGGCTCCGAATCGCCACGTGTTCAGCAGCTGCCAGGCATAACTCGTCCGGCTTCGCAGAACCTGAATACTGAGGTTAAAGGCTGTCCCGGGATCTCGACTGGGAATTGGCTGAACGATGCCGACCGTGACATAATCTCCCGCTCTCGCCTGATAGTCGATCCCACCCTGCCCATTCGACCAGGTTTTGGCGTCGTCGGGCAGAACCCTGTACTTGCCCAAGAACCACAGCGGACTCGAAGGGCTCCGATCACTCTGATCATAGACGTGGAAGCTCAGCGTAGACTCAGCCCCGGGCCCTTGAATCTGATAGATGTATTGCTGCCCGCTCTCGGGTGTGGGTTGCCAAGATGCCGGATATTGGAAGCTGATGCCGCCGTAAGAGTACGTGGTTAGGGTATTGGGCCGAGAGGCACCGGAAGGCGACGAGGCATCCAGCGAGGATGTCTTCACAGCAATCGTGGTGACAATATGCCGCAATATCCTCGTATTGGGCCCTAGTACCGCAACCAGCACACCGCGCCGCCCCGCTCCCCGGATATGCGCTCCGAGATCGGTCTCCACCAATTCATGCGGGCCAACGTATTCCGTCACCACCCCGCTATGAGCCCATGGGTGCAAGCCTTTTCGCACGCGCAACCAATACGCAGAGGGCCGGGTGGCGCGCCCGCTGGCGTAATACCACGTGACTTGCATGGCTCCGCCTGGGCTATGCCATCGAAGCATGGTATCTCCATTTTGCAATGCGGTCTTGGCGGGAAGAGCGGACCAGGCGGCGGGAATTTGGAGACTGCCGTCAATGCCTTTCACGCGCTGCCAGGCGACCGGCGAAGCGGAGATCGAGGTCGACCGATACTTGACCCGTCCGAGACGCACCGGTCGCCCGATAGGTCCGGGGGGATATTTCGCAACGCTTACTTGACGCACATCCCCCAAATGCAATTCAGCCGCCGCTTGATACTCCCTTCGGCAGACATGCCAAGCAAACCAACCCGCTGCGGCCAGAATGATCACGGTTCGAGATCGTATCATGACCCAAATTCCTTCCACCCAAGTCTGGGAATCCTGCTTGGCTGCCGAGCCATCCGGGAATCAAGAGTTTCCATCTTTAATGTTACCAAACTTTGGACTAAACCGCTGCGCGGTGGTTTAGATGCTTTCTTGAATCGGGTACGGATGCTTTTCCTTCTTGCGAAAACCACCGTGGGTAGTCGTATAATAAGGTAGGTTTGGTTTTGGCGACGACGAAGTTCGGAGGAAGGAGCTTCACACCATGAAGCATTATCGAAATACCCCTCGACGCAACGACGACAACGCCTTTCTGCTGGCGGAAGTTTTGCGTATACCCCTTGAGGGTAAAGCGATTGATTGCCCATAGAGGTCGCCGCTCGACCGCGCTTTATAGTCCAATAGAGTTATCCGAAGT
>JAJZZH010000017.1 GCA_021797675.1 Bacillota bacterium
GCCGTGGGTGCGCTTCGAGCGGGCCCACCCCCATGAACTCTGGCAAACCGATGTGTCGTATTGGTACATCGAGGGGTGGGGATACTATTATCTGCATACGGTCTTAGATGATCACAGTCGCTACATTATCACCAGTCGCCTCAAGCGGACCTACGGGGCGGACGATGGGGTGAAGGTGCTCGACGCAGCGTTGGCGGCCGTACCGGCCGCCCAGCGGGCAGGTCTCGAACTGTTAGCCGATCATGGCGTCACCTATACCGCCGATCGGTTTCGCAATGCTTGTGAGACGGAGGGCATCAAGATCATCTTCGGGTCCGTTTCCCACCCCCAGACAAAGGGCAAAATTGAGCGCTGGCACCGCACGATCCGCGAAGCCATCGAGGATCGGGTCCGAATGGCCGCCACACCCGAAGAGGCCCAACGTATAATCGACGCCTATGTGGACCACTATAATCACCATCGGCCGCACAGTGCCTGCCACGGATATCCACCCATTTGGCGCTATGACCGTCCCGCAGCGAGGAAAATATTGGGACAAGCCATTGCCATAAACTACCAAGAGTCGTCGGCAGGAATTCGCAGGCACCACGTCGAATATTAACGTATCACTATCATAAGAAAAGAAGCACTACATATTTCGATCCGCGGAGGCGATGCAGGACGCGCTCATGAACTGGTTTGGCGATCTGTTTGACGAAGAGTCGCCCTTGGCGATCCTCGCTGTTCGTCTTCCGCCGCATTGGCCCCTTCACGAGACACCCCACGCGCCGTGGGAAGTCTCTTCGCGAACTCCCATTCCTCCGCGTTTTCTGCAGTATCTTGGCGATGCGTAAAGCGATACCCGATCATGACGCGCCGGATGCCGGACTTTTCGCGCAGTGTTGACCGTGCGACCCTATCCGCCCCACCCTGTGGGGCGGTGTGTCCTGGCCGTTTTCCCTTTTCCGTTCCATTCTGAACGAAAGTTGGTGGATTCTATGAGTCATTTTCTCACGCTCGTGCTGGTACCAGCGGAGACGCCGCGCGAGGGAATCAAAGACGCGGTGGCACAATTGCTGGCCCCGTTTGACGAAAATATCGACGTCGACGCTTATCCCGTCGATTGCGCCTGCCGCAACGGCATTGCCGAATGGGCTGGACGGGTGGCGGCTGATCGCGAGGTCGGTTCCCTTGCGACGTTGCGTGATCGGTACCTGGCCGTGCCTTTCGCGGATCGGCCCAATTGGACGACGTTTATGGCCCCGTATCAAGCGGTCGTCGAGCGGGTGGCGCACGCGCATCCGCTGTATCAACAGCCTGATCCGCAGTGTGACGACTGCCAGGGGACGGGCACACGACTGTCCACGTACAACCCCGACAGTCAGTGGGATTGGTGGGCCATTGGCGGCGGCTGGGATGGATCGTGGCATCCGGATAATGTTTTGCCGGTCCGCGATCTGTTGGCCGCGTGGGGGCAGCATCTCCATCCCACGATGCCCTTCGCCGTCGTGACGCCCGACAGAGAGTGGCATCAGCACGGTCAGATGGGCTGGTTTGGCATGGCGTCGAACACAATATCTGCCGATGACTGGGGCCAGACCGTGCGCACGCTGTTACAGGCCAACCCCGATGCGCTGGCGGTGGCGTGCGATTTGCATATCTAATACGATCCTAGCGGCTTTCATCGCAAGCGCCACCGGGTTCTGTCTTTTCTTGAGCTCTTGATCTGTCCTATAGAGAAAACTCCGCGGAATCGGGCGGCCCACAGGGCTCACCGTCAGACAAACGAAAGGAGCAGTGCCCGCAATGGATACCGGGAACGCGGAAGACACCATCTTTTGGCGCACGTCTCGCACGGGGCGGTATCATGTCGTTAATCCCCTCCATCCCTTCGAATCGTTCTGCACTGCCTATGGCTTAGATCGGCCGATTCGGCTGATTGGTCCCGAAACCGCCAATCCCTTAGGCCAGCGCTGTCAGCGTTGCCTCACCCTGTTGACGTAGCGGCTTTGATGACTCCGATGGGTTCAGCGTCTGTTGTATGCTATTCTTAAAGTGATGGAAACACTCGAGAGAAAGAAGGGACCTCTGCATGTCTCTCATTAAACGAGGACAGATCGCATGGCGCCAGACGCCTCGCAAAACCCAGCAACGTCTGCTCAACGGCGTGAGCGCATTGGTCGCGACCATGATCGCCGTGGTGGCCACCAGCGGGCTTCATGGCGCGGGGCGCATTGTTCTTCTGGGATTGTTCAGTGTGCTGGAACTTGGCGTCATCGTCCTGCAAATCCGGATCGGGCGGCAACGGCCCGTGCGATAATCTCTCAAAGAAGGGATCTCGTTCATGCAGTCCAAAACTCAGCATTTAGCGCGAAACGTGCAAGCCGCCCTGGGCGCCCTCTCCCCTGACGTATTGTTTTCCCTCATCCATCGGGCCCTTGATGCTTTTGGTGAACGCGATCAATTGGAGCTCGAAGACGCGCTACGCTTTATCCTCGGTTGGGTGCTCCAAGACGCGGCAGGACACACGTATACCGACTGGCCTGAAGGCGATGCGGATCTCGAATGGGTGCCTCCCGTACCGGCAACCCTGGCTTCCTCTCTCGCCGCGTGCGATACCGCCACCTTTTATCACACTATTCTTCCCGTTTTTTCCGAATGGCCCGTGCTTTCCGCGTTCCCTCCTGGCAGCTGTAGCGATGGCTATGCCTGGATGCGCCAACTTACCACATGGCTTAGCCATCCGTCTCTTGATGAAGAAGAGGAAAAACGCTCTGTGTGTGCTAGGGTTGATACTTCTCCCCGGTTGACCACCGCCGATCTTCAACAGGGCACACCGATTCCTATAGGCGATTGCGGCGATGCGTGGTCTCTCACTATTGTCGGCGATGCCCAGGACGTGATCGATCACCGTCCCTATACCCTCAAGAATCAACGGACTCCATTGGGTCTTTGCGCCGATGCTCCCCTTGTCGTGCTTTATCCGGAACGCGGCGCGGTGGATTGGATTTCCTTGCTGGCACCGACGCCGCTGCGGTCGGGCCTGCTCTTTTCCGGAGCGCCTGTATGGATTCTTTATCTTACCGAGGCCTTGTGGGACGCCGCCCGTCAGCAACCTGCGGTCACCTTAGCGACTGTGCGGGCGTGGGCCGCTCAAGAGGCGGCGGCATTTTCCGCCCATCGACCATCAAAACATTGCCAACACAATAGAGAGAGGGAGGAATCATGGTGAAGCTTCTCGCCAAAATCGTCTTAGTGATCGGTATGGCCGCCTTTATCGTTGGCCGGTTCATGGGCCATGCAGCATCAGCGGTCCAAATTTGACCTGCTCGCTGTCGTATTAGGCCGCATCGTTTATCGCCGTCTCCCAAGGGCTTGCACAGGGCCCCTCAGTGCCCACGGTTTTCGCTTTCTCTAGCGATCTGTTGCAACATACGCCGTAGTTTCTGATCAGCCGCTTGAGACCAGCATTTGCTCCCTTACGCACTGCGGTGTTGGTCCATCATCAGCATCCGAAGTAAGGCGGCTGGTCTAGGGTTTCTCTCCTGGCGCTTGCATCAAAAACGTTGTGTTCAACACGCCGACCTTATTTCATCACCTTAGGAGGTTTTTATGTCGCAGTGTGTTTACTATTCCGACGTCGATGCTTTACACATTTTGGAATCTGCCCTAAGCGATTTGCTGGCCAGTGTTGTCGCTTACGACTGCGACCATGCCGGATCGCTCCCAAAGCCGCGTTCCGTTCCTGATCACACCTTTGAAAGACCTGACGAGTCCATGGATTTAACCCGCCTGTTGAAAACTCCCCCGACACCTGCGGATTGGCTAATCAATGGATTATCGGAGCAACCGATCCGAACGGCACTGACCAATGCCATTCGACGCATCGGCAAAACGCTGTGGAAACTCGTCGGATTAGATGGGATGATTGCGGTAGCCGAACGGGTGTGCAATCGTCCGCTGGCGTTTCTCGGACACGATCAAGACGGTTCAGATTTTTCGAGACAAATGGCTATTGTTGATTCGGCTTGGGACGGCATTGGTGATTGGATGGGCTGAGCTCCCCCCCGTTCTGAGCAACCCCGCTTTAAGAAGGCTCACTTAAACGAGGAGGTATGTCTTTGAATCGCTCATCACACCCACTGATCACTGAAGAAGCTGTTGTAGAATTTGTGACGCATGTCGGAGGAGTCACATTTGTTGAACTGACGGGACACTTCGGCTCCGATGCTGTGGGCACACGGGTTATCACTCTTCACAATGACCCCAATTTAGTCCTTTGGATGAACGTTTCTTTGGCCTTAGAAACAGCGATTACTGGCGCGATCAACCATAAACGGATTTACGCTTTTCCTACTACGCCGCTTTTATACCTCATGGACGGACAATTCTGTACCCTTCCTATAGCAAAAACGATCAAACCGTTTTATTATCGCACGCCTCATTGGATCCCTGTTGAGTTTAATACTTGGAAACATTTAACCTCCGCACAACGCCAAGTCGTTCGAGATTCTCGCCAGTGAAGGAGGCTACCCTCTTTTTAGCTAAAATAGCATCACAACCCATGATAATGAATGTGGTTGCCATTAAGAGTCCCCGAAAGGAAGGGTTACCGCTATGAACCTTTTGCTTGTGGGCTACGAGGCCGCCGCTGCCCGGCTGAAAGAGGCCGAAACCGCGGCCCCCAACGCCCTTATCGACCACCGACACGGCCCGTTCGATAACTCGGACCAAGCCGACCTGTGGCGCGGC
>JAJZZH010000238.1 GCA_021797675.1 Bacillota bacterium
CAGGTGTTCGTCGTTTTCGGCGATCCCGTCGCAAGGCGATGCGTTGGGCAACGGATGAGGGACAAAATCTGCGCAATGAAAAGTATCGGCAAGCGGACGGCGTCGGAGGATGCGAAGGAACAATCGAATCATCTCCTATGATGAAAGGATACGAGATTTAGGGGTTTATCTGTTAGAACGATCAGCGCATCCTATAAGCGGAATGGGGCACGGATGACCGTGGCATCATCGCGGGAGAGCGAGGGATGTTCGGCTGCGCGTTCACGAGTTTGTGAAAGAATCGCTAATCGGTATTGGGCGGTAGCTAAGGGATTAAAACTTGACTGCTTTGGGGGCGGGATGCCAATAACGTTCGACGGAGTTTGCCGTGTGGATTCTTCTCTCGAGGTGGATGCGTGATGCTGCGCGCCACGCTGTGGGTTTGGGATCGGTCAGAAAGGCGCGAGCGGCATCGCGAGCCTCGTCTAGGGTTACGAAGGTGCGGCGAAGGCCCTGGGTATCCGTGAGATAGCCAAGATGCCAGCCATCGGAAAAACGCTGACACAGTTCGATTACATACCGCGGATCTTCTCCGGCGCTGGCAACAAATCGGGGAACGAGACGAAGGGCCCAGGCGTTCGTGTGTGCGGTACCGGTGCAATCTAAAGCATCTTGCATGATCTATTTGCCTCCTGCGAATACGATTTACGGAATACGCAGCCTCAGCGCCACGGCGAATGCCGGGGCGAAATGTGCTGGAAACCCAGCAGGGAAAGTCGCCATCACTGCACGGGGTCTATTTGCGTAAGGGCTGAGTCAGTCTGGAAGATGGGAGACCGTCCCCATGCGATCGAATGAGCGCATAAACGCCGTCGAGAGAACCCCGGAGTCCCAAAGGACCGCAGTGCTGACAGGTGACGGCCCACAGCCGAGGGTGACGGGCATGCGCGACCATGATGATCGGATGGCCGGGGTAAATATTCCATTGAAGGGCGGAGTGGTCGGATGTAGTATTGCGCACGATGGGTTCCATGCGGTCCCTCCTTGCAGTTTGGTGCCATGGGATACCATGATGCGAGCTAACCGCTAGAGGTGGGCGACGGGGAATACTCGGTGGAACGTGGGCGTATTGCAGATCTTTGCACGGCCGTAACGGAATGAACCGATGAAGGTTCCGGCTATGGTGCAGGGGGGGTGCGAAGGGAATCGGACGCGAGGCGTACCGGGAAAGTTAGGGCCGAAGGGTCAAAATCATGGTCAGCGTGGCCGCGAGCGCCACGGCGATCCTGTCCCAGCACCCCGTACCGCAAGGCGCTCACTGCTTGGCACATACTGGCCTGGTCTTTCGTCATCTCTTGCCGCAAGCTGACAGAGCGAAAGAGCGGGTATTGAGATAAAGGCCTACTTCCGCGAGAGAAGTTTCTTGCTTTGCCGGAGGCGTTTTTTGCGCGCGGGGCGGAATTTTTGGGGGTCGGCCTCGGTGATCGGATGGAATCTGGCCAGCGGTTTCGACGAATCGTTCGGGCGAGAGAACCCGGAAATCCGATGGCTTAAGGCGCGTGATTTCCAACCTGCGCACCATGAAATGGAGAAAAATATCTTTGCCAGAAACCGGCCATTTTCCACCCCGGTGGGCACCATGCCTATCATGGTCCATAAACCTATCGTGCGGTCGAAGCGTCCCTCGCACGGCTAGCTCTACCCCGAGCTTGCGTTTCACGGAAGACCAGAGAAGTCTGGGGCTGGAGAAGCATTCCAGGGTCTGCACGGCGAGAACTGCAACACGTTGGCTCGTTCCCGAGATCCCGGCCCACGGGAGCTGGTCAGCCGTTACGCGTGCAGGGCTATGGAGTGGGGCGGTTTAGCACGATGAGTGTGAGCGTGACCAACAGTCCGGTACCCAGCCAGAGTTTGGGTGAAAGGCCCAACAATCCTCGTGCGGGGTAGGTCGCACAGGTCCATCGCTGGGTTCGCATGGTGCGCACATCGTCTTGCCATGGAGATTCATCGAGCAAGAAGGTCGGATAAGCATCCCCGTAAGGGTCGGCGTGGGGCCACCCATCGGGCAAAAACCGGGCCCACCTGCCGTCCAATTCCGGGTCCTGAGCGGCGTGGGATACAGGATGAGCGGGGCACGGTCGCGATACCAGACCAGGCCGAGATGGTCGGAGGACTCAGGAATCCGCGACCGAAACCGGTGAAGCTCGGTGTTCCATATCGAACGCCAGGAGGTCATCATCCAGATCCTTTCTTTTTGGCCGATTGACGCTGGGTCGGTTTACGCGGCCGATGCATCGGACGATGTCGGGAGGGGAATGAGCGTGGGAAACGCTTGAGCGAGGATCGGATGAGTGTCTAGGGCAGCGGTAATCACGCCGATTTGGTGATGCACCCGGGACAAAATCGCTTGGGCCGCTTGGGTGACCTGGTGGGGATCGCCCTGCGCCCAGGACCCGACGTAGGCGGCGCTGTAGGCGGCCGTGTCGAGTCCGCAAAGCTGGCTCAGGGTGGCAGCGGTGGCTTCGGCGATGATCTCTTCCGTGCCAACGTGGCGGGCAACGGCCGCTTCGACGGTGTCGATGCCGAGACTATGGGCCCATTCGTGGATCAAGGACTTGAGCTGGTGATTGGGCGCGATGTCGGCACGAAGGGTGATCGTGCGGTGCTGGGGACTCCAGATCCCATAGGCTTTGCCGGTGTCTCCAAACTGGACGGGAACCCCGCAGAGCGGGATCAAGGCGTGCAGGACTTCCGCATAGTCGTCTCCCGTTAAGGCAGTAGGCTTTGGCAGAGATAGGGGTTCTCCGTCGGTTTGACGGATGTCAAAGACAGTCGTGACTTTGAACCCGGCCAGGGTACGGGGCGTGGCGGAGTGGGCATCGTTTTTATCGCTCGGATTCGCGTCGGCGGTTTCGGAGGGGTCTACCTTGCGGCGGATCGGCGCAAAAATGCTGATGCCGTGTTCGCCCTTGCGGACATAGCGTCCCAGGCGTTTCCAGGTTTGGTAGCCGGCCACATAGGTGGCTTCCGGCGCTTGGTTCCAAATCAACAAGGCGTTTTGATAGGAATACTTGTGGAAGCGGTGGAGCGTGTGGGCCCACGCGGCCCAGGCGGCAGGATCTTCGGTGAGGCGTTGGATGGTTTCGGTGACCCGTTGCAGGGCGTCGTCGCGGTTCATGGGGATGCACATCCTTTCTGGGGTAGAGCACGCGGATCCTTTGGCGCCCTCCAGCATGGAGGGCGTAGGGTTTCGGCGCAATCTTCTCGAGTTCTCGGATGCGGACGGGAGGGCCTGAATGGTGATGGCATCCACGCCGTTCAAACGTAGTGTCGCGAATTTCCCCATGGGGCTCGTCGTGTCCAACCGCGCCTCTTGCTGGCTCTTTAGGCCGGCGCCCCAATGCTTGAGCGGCATGCAAGGCGGACCGGAAGGCGCGGTCCATGCGCCAGACGATGATCCCGTCGATCTGCTGCAACCGGGCGGCTTCCAATAGCCGATGCCAGGCGGTCCGGTGCTTGAGGTCCGTGGGGCTGGCGTGGTCCACGTACTCGGTGATGGGATCGGTCATCCAGTGGCCGGCATACTCGCGCAAGGTCAGCAGTTAGGTTTCAGGGTTTTGATCTTTATGGCAGGTGCTGACGCGGGCATAGAGGGCGATGTGCACGGGAAGTCGCGTCCTTTCTACCTTTCTACCTATAGGCAGGACGCAAATAAAAACACCACTCCCCGAGGCGGTGTGAGCGCAAGAAGTGGTGTTTGGCAATGTTGGAGGTCAACACACCGAGAGTATACCACACCTCGGCAAGGGCAAAGACCCGTCGAAAGAAAAGGTTACGTGCCAGCGGTTGCGGACGGCGTGTGGAATCCGCAGGGCTACGTTTGCCACTGGGAGATGCCGGTCTTGTCGGCTGTACGCAGCGATCCATGCGGGATCGTGGGTCTTGGCGTTGGGATCATACGGTCGTGCCATAAGCGATTTCTCTTCTCGGAGGGATTGGATTCCGGTGGTGTGGAGAAGAGGGGATGGGTGGATGATCCCATGGGATCGGGCTTCTGTCGTGGGCGGTGGTCTCGATGGATGCAGGAAAAAACCGATGCGCGGGCGTCGGGCAGGCAGAGCGGTTTTTGGATGCGGAGACCGTGGGGAGTGCTTACGGTGTCTTAACGTGGAGCCCGTCTTCCAAACCGACGCGCTTCGAGCGACCTTCCGCAGAAGGCTTCCCTGCCTGTACTACGGAAGCAACCTAGCGAACGCGGTGCAGACAGGGAACTCTCCAGGTATTCGCCATGCGATGGCCCATTCCTGCCATGGGGTCGCGGAAAAATCCTGTGGTAGGGAACGTGCTTAGTGCGTTTAGGATTGCGGAGTGCGTGAAGGGTGGTTCGACCGTGGGATCCCTGAACGGTCAAGGAAATTCCAGCCAGGTTTGTCCGTCCAAGACAGGGTCCAGGTCTTTCGCTCCATGATGCACCCGTTGTTTAAAGAAGAAGGCGGCATCGGCAGCTTGGCACTGATCGCGCAAAGTCCGCACCCAGTCATCATCCATCCGTCGGGCTCCGGGCCCGGATTCTGCACCGGCGATCACCCAAGCGATGCACGGGGCTACCTCGGATGTCCGTCGCAAAGCGTTGACCGGTACCGTGCCTCCTCCGGGAATTTCTAGGGGAATCGCCGTGAGATCGACGGGAGCCAAAAGCGGTTCGCAGGACACAAAGCGGAGGGCCGCCGGGGTTTGGAGGAGCTTAG
>JAJZZH010000234.1 GCA_021797675.1 Bacillota bacterium
GTAGCCGTAGCCGTTCCCCTCATCAGAAAGCCCCCAAGCGGCTTCCCTCCGGTACTTAGCTTCCTTCCGGCGACAGGGAGGGTCTGGTCCCCCACCGCTACCTTCTTCCTTTTTCCGTCCCCTTGCGAGCAAAGCGAGCCCCTACTCGAGTACTGCGTGCGATGCACGACGGATTTCCCGGGGTAGTTTCCCCTTGGCCGGTAAAGCAGTCCGGTAGCTGGCTTGCTCCGGCGGGGAACATCCCCGCCACGAAATCAGGTGCTCAGGACCTTCTTTTTCTCGAAAATCTCTCGTGGGGTTTTCAAGAACACTTCCTTCGGCATCCCCACATGAATCCGTTTCCGGAGTTCGGGATCGGTATACCGGCGCTCCACCGACCGGCTTCTCCGGCAACTTCCCGCTTTCCTCGGACGCTTTTCTAAAGCCTCGCCGGCCTAGGGTCAAACCCTAGGCACCCGCTCCACGAAGCCACACCGGCTGGTGGGTCTGGGCCGATTCGTAGAGGGCTTCCAGAATCCGCGTCACGACAAGCGCTTGCCGCGCATCCACCGTTACGGCCGGTTCCCCCCGCACGGCCCGAATAAATTCCCGCGCCTCCGTATATTCAGGCCGGGATTCCAACGGAACTTCCGCATAGGTCTCTCCCCGACCGCGCAACTCAAGCCGTTTGGTGACGAGGGCACCCCGTTCCACGCCGTTGAGTCTCAATCCATCGCGCATATCGGCCCCGCCACGCGTACCACACAAGAGGGTTTGCGCTTCCCCCGTCTCCAACGTGTTGAGGGCCCAACTGGCCTCCAACCAGATGAGGGCCCCATCCCGCATCTGAATATAGCCAAAGGCGGCATCCTCGACAGACATCGCCGACGCGTTCCACGGTCCCCAGGAATTGACCTCGGTCCCCCGATGGGCCAACTCGGTAAAGGTCGTTCCCACCACCATCGCGGGCTCGTAATTATTCATACACCACAAGGTCAGGTCCAGCGCATGCGTGCCAATATCAATGAGCGGGCCCCCGCCCTGATCCGCTTTCGACAGGAAGACGCCCTGCGTCGGAATGCCACGCCGCCGGACGGCAAGCGCTTTGGCAAAATAAATATGCCCCAAATCCTCGGCTCGGCAAATCTTGCGCAGATATTGCGCGTCAGGCCGCCAGCGATTTTGGTATCCAATGGTCAACACCTTCTGAGCCTGGGTGGCAGCCTGGACCATGCCCTCCGCCTCTCCGCTGGAAATGGCCATTGGTTTTTCGCACATCACATGCTTTCCGGCCGATAAAGCGGCCACCGTCATTTCCGCGTGCCATCGATTGGGCGTCAACACATAGACTGCGTCCAAGGGCAACTTCAGCAACTCGGCGTATTCCGTCACCACGACCGAATCGGGATGCCCATACTCCTGACGTGCCCGTGCCGCCCGTTCGGGGATCACGTCGCAAAAGGCATCGACTTGGACCCCCTCCAACCGTTGCATCGACGGCAAATGTTTGCCAAAGGCGATACCGCCGCACCCAATCACACCCACATGGACCGTGTCCACCGCACATCTCCTTTCTGTTCGAGCCACGACCGCGCCGTCTTCCATGCCATTCGACGCACGTGGAAAACCTGCAGCCGCAAGGGACGCCACCACACCACTCGCGCTCTCGCTATCCTTGTTCCCCCGTGCCCGTCAAAGCGATGCCTCGGCTGAAGTATCGCTGCAGCAACAAGAAGACGATCAAGGGCGGAATCGAGGTCACAAAGGCCGCCGTCATGTTTTGGCCCGGGTTCGAACTGGGCGAAAAAACCAAAAACAGCGGCAACGTATAGCGTGTCGGCGTATGGATCAAAATCAAGGGCATGAGGAGATTGTTCCACTGGGAAAAGAAGGAAAAGATGGCCACGACCCCGAGCACCGGCGTCGACATGGGAACCACAATCTGAAAAAAGGTCCGCCACTCCGAGGCCCCATCCAGTCGGGCCGCTTCCAACGTGCTATCGGGTAATCCCATCATGTACTGCCGAATGAGAAAAACACTCCCGGCGCTGCCAACCCAGGTGATAATCAAGGCGATGCGCGTATCCAGAAGTCCCAAATGCTTCACGATCAAAAAGTCAGGAATCAGGTAAATTTGAAAAGGCACCATCATGCTTGACAAAAACAGATAAAAAATGACGACGCGTCCAGGAAATCGCTGTTTCGCCAGCGCATATCCCGCCAGGCCATTGACCAGCACTTGCAAAACTGCCGTTACCACGGTGATGTAGACCGTATTAAAGAACGGGTGCAGAAAGGTTCCGCTCAGCACATACTTAAAGTTGAACAGCGTATACACTTTGGCAAACAGCGTAGGCGGATATTGATAGATTTCATAGGTGGGCTTAAAAATCGTAATCAACAGCCACACCAACGGAAAGGCGGTGATACAGGCCAAGAGAATGGCGATGGCATAGAGCCCCGTGTAGCGGAGTCCTTTGCGAAGCCCTTTGCGGCGGCGACGCAGGGTTCCGATCGAGGGGGCCAGCCGATCCTCGACTCGGGCAGGCGTCCTCACGCTATTTGCCAAGCGCAGCACCTCCTTGTCCGTACTTCATGCTAATGATGGTCAGCACCATGATGACGCTCAACATAAGAAACGCAATGGCAGAAGCGTAGCCAAACTGCAGGTAAGAAAACGCCTTTTCGTAAATCAACGGCACCAAGGTCAACCCGGAATTGAGCGGTCCAAATTGCGATCCCGTGCCCAACGACCCGATGACAAACAGCGACTCAAAGACTTGAAACGACCCAATCATCCCGGTAATCACGACGTACATCAAGGTCAACCGCAACTGGGGCAGTGTGATATACCAGGTGGCCTTAAGCCCCGTGGCTCCATCGAGCTTGCCCGCATCATAAAACTCCGGATTAATGCCCCGGAGCCCCGCCGAAAAAATCACCATCCCGGGTCCCCACCCGGTTAGAAGGCCAGAAAAGAGGACAAAGGCTAAAAAGAGGCCCGGCCCGGTGAAATTGAGGCCATGGGGAAAGCCGATATCGGCCATCACCTGCGACAAAATCGATCGCGTGCCGAAACTGATCAAGAAGGCCCACAAGACGCCCATGGCAATACTGGACAGGGCCGATGGCAGATAGTAAATGAAGCGGAATAACCCCTGCCCCCAGGGCAACGCATTAATCAAAAATGCCGCCCCCAAGGAAATCGCGATGCCGAGCGGGACCGCGATCACGAACCACAGGGTGTGCCGCACCGCTAACCAAAACAGGGTCGAGTGCAACAAGGCGTGCGCATAATTGGCCACACCCACAAAGTGCGCGGGACTGATTAAGTTATAGTTGGTGAAGCTAAGCCCCAGGGACCAAAAGACGGGGATCAGATTGAAAACGACCCAAGAGAGCATCATCGGCAACAAGAACACGTAGGGCAGGACGGGGAATTTTCTCCGCGTCCTGCTCGCCGTGCCGATGGGATCTTTCGATACGCGAACCATCCAGCCAGGCCTCCTCCATGGTGCATGTGCATGGGATCCGGAACGGATCGACTAGCCGCCTTGGCTGTTGATACCTGCCTGCAGGGCCGCCGCCGCCTTCTTTAAGAGGCCCACATCGCCTGCCAACTTCGCTTTCGGCAGCACCATCTTGTCAAAATCGTTTTGAATGGTCTGCCAAGTGTTGCCCAGCCCCAAGATCTGGGCACGGGTCACCTTCGTGCGCGCCTGCACCCCGACACTGTGCAAAATGGAGCTGCGCATGGTCTTCAGATCGGTGGGGGTGAGCCCCGGCACCTTGAGCCCCTTCCAGGCGGCCATGTTGGCCACCGTGTACAAGGTCGCCGTCTTCGTGTCAAATCGTTCGGAGATAGCGCGCTGCACGGGGGCACTCCAGAAGTAGGCCATCAAACTGGTCTCTTCGCGGTTGACGGACAAACCATGGTTAAAGGCGGTCACCGACGTGCCGCCGGTCCAGGCGTAATCGCCCTTGGAGCCAGCGGGGTAAGGAAGCATTTCCCAATTCTTCAGCGGGAAATGCGGCACCTGGGTGACATTGGCGAAAAAGCTCGTACCTTGAATCTGAACCGGGTATTTCCCATTGGCAAACAAGTCGGCCATGGTTTGCGAAGGCCCCGTGCTGGTCGATACGTGATCGACCACATAGGGCGCGAGATACGCTTTCATGGCCGCTTGGCCCGCCGGTGACGCCAAGACCACTTTATTCCCCGCTGGCGAATAGACCTGTCCGCCGAACGAGTACAACACGGCATACCAATCCCACTCCGAATCCCCTGGGCCCGCATAGCTAAGGTGGTGCTTGGTTAGCCCCGGGATGACGGTGTGATCCAACACCTTCCAGGACGTCGGCAAAGGCAGCCCCAGTTGCTTGAGTTTGGCCGTATTGACAAACGTCAGATCCGGCGTGGCACTCTCCAACGCCCCGTAGACCTGGCCACGGTAGACGGTATTGCCCGCCGCCAGCAACGGGGGTTCTTGCGCCTTAATATACTTGGCCAAGGCGGGGTCGACCGCCGAAATGTTGACCGCCAGATGATCGAGCGCATAGATGTCCGGGTATCCTTGCGAGGTCACCATGAGATTGGGCAAGGTGCCACTCGCGATCGCCGTGTCCACCTGGGTGGTGAAGCTCCCCCCGGATACCGGGGTCACGGTCACCGCCACGTGGTGCTGCCGGGCCCAAGGCAACAGCAGGTTATGCACGATCTGCGCTTGGGTACTGG
>JAJZZH010000060.1 GCA_021797675.1 Bacillota bacterium
CCCAACCGTCAGGCCTCGCGCCCGGCCGACGCTCAACGGGAGTCATCCCGGGCGGTCACCGGGGAGGTCCGAAATCGCGCAGCGCCGTTCGTCCAGCCCAGACGCCATTCCCCCCCGCGGACGCGCTGCGCCTTGCGGGGGGGGGGATTGTATGCCCGATGGGGTCGTCTCCGCCTTGCATCGGCGTGGCGACACCTGGTCCTGCCGAAGGCCACCCTGTTGATGACGGCGGATGAATGGGCGGCGCTCGGGCCGCGCGTGTCCGCCTGGGTATCCCAGCTCAGTCCGTCGGCCACCGAAGCGGCCCAGCCACGATAAAAGAACGTGAGCACTACTATTGACTAGAGGTTGTTCCTCTAGTAAGATGGGTGTGAGGTGAGCGCGATGGTCGGCCATTATGTGCGGGTCCAAGAAGCGTCGGCGCTCTTGGGGGTGTCCCCAGCCACGATCCGCTGGTATTCATTGCAAGGCTGGTTGCCCACCTACCGGGTGGGGCGTGGACAGGTCGCCCATCGGCGATTTCGGTATCCGGACCTCCAGCACGTCGCCATCCGAACGGGCCGTTATGTGGCGGACGAACCGGCGTGGGATCGCACGGTACCGATTACGGTCGAGATGGCGGCCCAATACCTGGGACTGTCGGCTCGATACCTCACCGAGACCGGCGCCATGTCGCCGGGGACGGTGTTAAACTGGGAGGGTTTAACGGCGCTCGAACAGCAGGTGTATCCCGGTCCGGAGGAGCCGTGGGACGGCACGGACTCTTTGAAGGAGGCTATCCCCATGATGAGGGAACAGATGATGATGAATCGCGCTTGTGGTTGTCGCGGCGGAAGGACGGCTCCGGCGTCCGGAGAGGCCGAATCGGCCGCCACCCCCAAAGGTGGCTGGCCCTCGGTCGACTTGCCGGCCGAGGGAGCCAGCCTGTTGGCGTTACGACGGACCCGACGCCATTTGGAAGTGCAAAAAGCTGACCTGGAGGACCAACTGGCGGAGTTGGAACGGCGGATTCAGGCGCATCCTGAGAATCACGGATAGTCCGTATCATCGGTGAGGGCCGATGCCAGGACTTCGAGGCCACGTTGCAGGGGTTTGTCGGGGAGCAGGATCCTGTGCATTGGCTGATCACCTACCCGCCAAAAGTCGCGATGTTCCGGCTGGTGAATCGTCTGAAAGGCGTTTCGTCCCGCCTCATCCGCCAGAAAGACTCCCCCCCATCGAGCGAGCACTGTTGGGGGGAAGTCTTTGGTGTCCGAGTTATTTTGCGGGCTCGGCAGGAGGTGCCCCACGCTCTATCATTCGACAATATGTTGAGCAACAGGAGACTCCGGAGTAACCGCTTCGCGGTAGCGCCTGACATCCCCGGCCTAAACGACGGGGTTTTGCGGCGCATCCTGATAAAGATGCGCTGCCTCCATTCACCGCGTATCTGCTTCGAGCATAGCTTGCCGAGTTTCGTCGGGCAAGTTCACCCAAATCACGGCTCCCTTGGGATGTGGGTAAGGTACGGGGTGCAGAAATTTTCGTGGGCGCGTCATGACCCAGGCATAGGTGTTCTGGTAGGGCAAGGTTTCAACCATTTCATGAGGCGAGCCTCGCAAGCAGCGGCCTGAATTATACCTGGCTAAGCTTAGCGGACCAAGGCAATCCACCAATTCGCAAAGTCCCACGACGGTCCCGGTGCCGCCGGCAATGATCGCAATGGGCCCGCGAAAACGAGCCCGAACGCCTCGAATCTCCCATGTCTTAGCGCCTGATACCACCATTGCCGCCCAAGGCTGCCTAATGATGAGTCCCTTGCGCGGCTCCGAAAGACTGTCGAACAACAAAAATTGGTTATCAGGCACCATGAACCCCTCCAACACGCATCCACCCGGCTTCGCTTGCCGCCAGACATTGCAGCGATCGGGTGAAACCATTCTTAAGCGAGATCCAGCGTTGGCGCACCAACCGCCTGATCCCTGGATATCTACGCCATAACCTATGGCCCGGGTTAGTGCGGCGGTTTTTCTACTCGCCGGTCGCCGACGGGAGGAGGCTTAGGCCAATATCCGCCCTTGGTCGAGCCGGCGATTCGACCCCACGCCGGTATCGACCGCCCAGGGACGGCCAACACCGGCGCACGGGCCCATCAGGGGGATCCGACTGGCAATCCGCCTGCGTCTCCCTGGTGAGCCTCGCGGTCGGCTACTCGGTAAACGGACCGGTAGCTACCCCGAGGGAGGCCTCGCACATAGACCGGGTAGTCAACTTCCAACAGGACTTCACCCGTGTCCCGCTGATAAATCTGAATCAGAAACGGGGGATTCGTCTCCGCCAACGCGTAGCGCACGAGGTCGGCGGGCAACGCCCGATACGGCAGCTTTCGTCCCTCAGCGCTGAGGCCCACGCGAGCCGCGCGGATGCCGTTGACGTCTTCAAACAGGCGTTTGACGCGGTTTTGGACATCTTGGCTGCCGACGCCCGTTAAAGCGGGCATCAAACGACGTTGGCCGGCGACCAAGAGCGCGTTCAAATCAAAGAAGGCGGCATAGGCCAGCCCCCGCATGACACATTTAGCTTCCAGCAATTGGGTTAGCGCCACGTCTACCTCGGCATCCCAACCTACCGAATATTTCACCGGGTCGAAGTGGATGGCCCCGGCCGTGTCAAACAGGCGGTTGAGTCCGGCGACGTCGGCCGGGGTGGTCAGGGCACGAGGAAGTGAACGGTCAAAATCAGCATCCGCCACCGTTTCAAGCACGGATGCAATGTCGCGGGTGATTTCACGGGCATGGGCAAGGAGTTCGGGCAGAGTAACCATCCTGCCATCCACCAGCGGAATTCCGGTGCGACTGGTGGCCATGGCCCGCATGACCACCGCCATCGTGCCAAACCGATCCATGGCCCGCATATGGTCTTGATGCTGAGTTTGAAACGCTTCGGCCACGCCGGCGTTGTTTTGGGCGATGTCGTCGAGGCGGGCCGCCACCCCGTCGAGATCTTCGAGCGCCGCGGTGACTTCCTCGGCTGAGGCGGCGTTTTCTTCGGCCACGGCGACCACGGAATGCACTTGTGAGGCCATGCTCTCCACCCGACGGCTGACCTGGTCGATGCCCTGAGACGCTTGGGCGACGACGCCAGCCTGAACCTGAAACGCGTCGATAACCTTGCCGAGTGCTTCTTGCGCGGCGTCCGCAGACTGGGTGACCGCCGTCACGTGTCGATCCAAGGCATCGACCGTGGTGGCAATCCGGCTGAAGGTGGTTTGCATTTCCTCGACACGGCGGATGGTTTCTCCCACTTGGCCGCGAGACTGTTCAGCCAGGCGCCGAACCTCGTCGGCCACCACCGCGAATCCACGCCCCTGGTCGCCGGCACGAGCTGCCTCAATCGCCGCATTCAGGGCGAGCAGGTTGGTTTGCTCAGAGATGCCCAGGATAGCCTGGCTGATGCTCGCAATCCCAGCGGCCACGGTTTCCAATCGGCCCATCTCGGCCTTTACCGAACGGAATTGCTCCAGCATTTCGCCGACGGCGGCCAAAATTGTGCCCACTGCCTGCTGACCCGTGCTCACCGTCTGCTGCCGATGCGTTTCCATCGCGCCGCGCGCACTCGATAAGTGTTCCCGCTGGTCGCTGAACAACCCTATCAATTCCTTGGCCACCGACTCCAAGGCGACGAGATCGCGGGTCTGATGAACCGCGCCTTGCGCCACCTGATCGATGGCGGCAGTCATCATCTCCACTTGGCTTACCATTTGGCGGACATTTCCGGCCTGGGTAGCGGCTCCATGGGTCAAAGTCTCCATTCCATGGGCCATTTTAACACTGGTGTCGGTCAACAGGGCCACTTGCTCTTCCAGATCGCACGTCGCGAGCTCTAGGGATGCCATGAGGTGCTGGGTATCATCGTTAGCACCGGGGCTACGCGGACCGGACACCGGAGGCGACCGACGCAAGAATAGAAAGTTTGCCATACCAAGCTTCTCCTTGACATCTTATGAAGATTTCTTAAAAGCTCAGGGCCGGACATGTCTAGGCGTTAGATTGACCATCACCAAAAGCCCGCGAGAAGCCCCTGCCTTTAGGCATGGGGAGGAAAGCGGGTTTCCGCCGTTAGGCGGAAATAAGTTTTTGTGCATATTGCCACCCGTCCCCTCTTTGAATAATGCGACAGTATTTATACGAGACGCCTTGAGCCACGCGTCGTCCGCCCGATGAAATATCGAAGGAGCCGCTAGCGCGGACTAAGACACGCCCCGTATGGGTTCCGGTGTACTTGCCCTGGGGGACCACCGCTTTGACCGTATCGCCCGTCTGAAAGCCGAAGTGGATCTTTTGGCGGGACCGATGCCGGATCGGAAACCCGTACGGGTTCGTGCCGCACATTTGCCGGTTGCCCCGTCCCTTCGCGGTCCAGATCTGCACATAAGCCGAGAGATGAATGAAGTGCTCCGGGGTGCTTTTGCCCACGCAAAGCGCGTCGTAATAATGTTCTTTGGGTAGGTTGTGGGCGGTCCGTTGCATCTTCGTGCGTCCGCCCGATCCCCCCTCGACGGGTAGGCCGGTGGCCTTCAACTGCCCATACAACCGCCACCGGGTGGCATTCATCATGGCGGCATCCTTCAGGGGCTTTCGGGCTTGCGCTTGGATGTCCGGATAGCCGAACTCTGCCGCCGTTTGCTGGTTCTTTCGGAGGTTGCACGGTTCGCACGCCAGGGTGA
>JAJZZH010000003.1 GCA_021797675.1 Bacillota bacterium
GCCGTTGCTGATATCCGGATAGAGGAGACAATGTTTGACCGCGGTATAGTCTTTCTGAAGGCCCGCCGCGAAGGTGGCCAGGGACTCCCGCGGATCATTCAGGTAGGTCGCGATAAATCGATCGAGCCGGGCCACGTCCCCGGCCATCAGCACATCGTAGAACGCGATCAGACACGTGAGGAACGCTCCCAGCTCGGGCGCGAGCTGGAGAAGATGGGCCCACATGGTTGCCGTCAGGGGGGTTTTGGCCGAGGTGGAAGCCTTGGGTTCGGTGTCATCGACAATCTTGGCGATGCTGTCCGCATACTGGGTGTGATTCCCCCACGGTTCGGGTGCGGGGGCCGCGGTGGATTCGGGGACTGGGGGGCGCTCGGAAGGCTCCGGGTTGTCGGAGCTGGCCGATTCCCGCGAGGACGCCGCCAGATGCAGGAGGCGTCGATAGATCGTCGTCGTGGACACGCGCTCCATCGCAATCGGCTCCGGCCGGGGCGGCACCGCGTCCGCCTGTGATTCGTGCGGAACGATTGGCTGGCGGCGTCCATAGGGGATGGCGTGTTCCCGGGCGTACTGGGTCAGATAGTGATACACCGCATTCGCACTGCCGGTGAATCCCGCTTGCCCAATTCTCGCATGGATCTCCCGGTGGCTTTTGCCTGCCTGGAACAAGCGGAGCACGGTGTCGCGGTAGGGTTCCACAATGGATTCGGAAGACGGTCGCGCCTGGGAGGCCGTCGTCTTCGGGGACGATGGCTCCGAGCGCCATCATCGCTCCAACCATGGCGCCCTTGCACCGTTCCCTCGACTTTGGGCACCGCGGCCATTGGATACGCGGCCCCGATGTTACCAGGACGTCCTAAAACGTGCCGTCGATGCTGCTTGGCGGCCGCATCCCTCCTTCGCACGGATTACCATCGCGAAGCAGCCGTGGGTGCCTTGATCATCGTTGGACACAACCGACGGTAGGAGCGGCATCCATAACCGCTAGAACGTGCTTCAGCATATTTACGCACATCGACACCGAAACCTTACCGATCTGCGCATTCCCCAGCTCGTTGCTTTTCCCGGGCCGCCATGTCATCCCGTGACGGTCTCCCGCCACATGCTCTTCCGTAGGGGCGGAACTGCGATCCGACCGATGGCTGGCAAGGCAGCGACCCGCTACCCCGTCATCCTCATCCAACGCTGGAGCCAGCGAATGTTCTTTTCGGCGGCGAGCCAGGGATCAGGGTGCTGCCAGACATCCGCCTGCACCCAGGAGCGATATCCGCTTTCTTGCAGAGTCTCTAACACGGCTGCCAAATTCACGGTGCCTTCACCGGGTGCCAAATGGGTACTGGTTTCGGTGCGTCCGTCGGCCAATACCCGACACGACCCGTCGGCATCCGTAAAATGTACATGACCAATATACGGACTGAATGTTTTGATGACGGACACCGGATCCCCTTGTCCCAAGACGGTGGCGTGGGCCACGTCATAGATGAGCGTGAACGCGGGTGAACCCACAGCGTTCACCACCCCCATCGCGATGGCGATCGAATCCGCTATCACCACGGGTTCAGGCTCCATGGCCAGAACGACCCCCGCCGATTCGGCTAAGGGCGCCACGCTTCGATAGGCGTCGGCCAGCGCCCGAATCTTGTCGCTCTCGGCAACCTGCGGCATGCTGGGTCCCGGCCAGCAGCCCACAACGTCAGCCTCCAAGGTCACCGCGGCGTCGATGGCACGCTTGAGCATGTCTACGTAGGCTGCACTCTCCGCACGTCCCAAGCATGGATTCGGCCCCCCGGTTTGAAAGCCGGCAATGCGCAATCCACTCGCTCGCGCCCGTTGACGCAAGGCAACCAGTTCCTCGCGAGGGGCGGGGATCGGATGATACTGACCATGGAGTTCCACGCCCTCATAGCCCAACTGAACTGCCTTTTCCCAAATCTCTGCCTGTTCGTACACCTTGCCATAAGCATCCTTGGCCGATGCAAATCCATTTTCTCCAAGGCACAACGGCCACCGCGAATGATCGCGCACGTTCTCTCCTCCTCGTGCAGCGTGGTCTTTTTGGGTCGATTCCATCTTTCAACCGTCTCAGCCTACGCTAATCCGCGTCGTGCACCACCGTCCACATCCAGTGCGGTGCCGGTAACCATCGCCGCCTGGGGCGACAGCAAGAACGCTACCGCCTCCGCGATCTCTTGCGCGGTGGGCAGCCGTCCCCACGGACTGTGACGCATCGCCGCCAATTGTTCGTTCGTTGAACGTTGCTCATATTGCGCCAAGTCGGTCGCCATGGCGTGTAGCAGCGGCGTTTCGGTCCAGCCTGGATTGACCGCCACGACCCGGATGTGAAACAGTGCCAGTTCGTCCGCCAAACATTTGGTGTAGGCCAGCAGCCCCGCATTCACGACACTGTTGACCGTGAGCAAGGCATAAGGATCCCGTCCGGCAGTGCCTACGACATGGACGATCACGCCGGCTCCGCGCCGTTTCAGGATGGGAATCACTGCGGTGTTAATCCGAACCGCGCCGAGCAGTTTCGTAGCCAGGCTGTGCTGCCAGACATCCTCCAAGGCCGCCGACGGCTCTGCTACCGGAGCATCGCCCGCAGCGTGAACCACCCAATCCAGCTCACCGAAGACCCGTTCGGTGAGCTCCGCGATCCGACGCGCTTCTGACGCCATGGCCACATCGGCGGGGATGGCGAGAAACCGACCGCCGGTCGCTTCCGATAACTCTGGCGTCAACTGGTCGAGTCGGTCCTGATCCCGTGCCACCAAAGCCAGCGATACGCCTTCGGCGGCCAGCAGGCGGGCGGTGGCCAAGCCGATGCCGGAAGAGGCCCCGGTAATCAGGGCAGTGTTTCCGGTCAAGTTCAGTTCCATTTCGCTCCTCCTGTCATTTGCCGGCGGCTGGGGGAACGGCAAACATCCCGCGATTATCCACGACCTCTCGATCCACCGGAGCGCGGAAATAGGCATAGGCCGTCCGGATATCTTCCAAGGCCTCGGCCGCATCGACCGGTGGAGGCGCCTCGCCGCGCACCACGCTCAGAAACGTTCGCGCCTGTTCCCCCAGTGAGAACCGGTAGGGCACGCCGGGTTCTTCCCAGGTTGCTCCCGGTTCGGGAGGCATCCGATGATGTTCACGATAGACGCGCACCCTCCCCGGCACCTGGGCAAGTGGCGGTGGCAAGTGTACTTCAAGACAGGCATCCTCAAAGCCCACCAAGATCATTTCCCGCCAAGAGGTCGTCATATAAGGCGCCAATTCGACGGAGATGGTAATCCCCTGCACGCTTTCCCCGACCAACAGATGCCCCGAAGGAGCCGCATAGGCCACTCGATAGGTTTCGCCGCGTTCCAAAAAGGCCCGCGGCAAATTGAGGTGATGACAATGCGCGTCCAAGAACCAGCGGAATCGCGGCCCCAGCACCGGACCCATCTCCACGGGCCAAGGTTCCAGCCCGTCCGTGGGCGTTGGCTCCGTCGAAGACAATGCCCCCAAGAGGTCGCCTGCCCGCCAATCTCCGGGATACGCCACCGACACCCGGATAAAGCGCATCCGACCGTGCTCCCCCGAAGCCTTCCACTGTTGAACCAGACGTCTCGCTTCCATGACCGCTGGATCGCACCGTTTGTTGTAACCCACCATGTGTACCACCCGGTGGCGCGTTCCCAGTTCAACCAGGGTTTCCGCCGCCGCCACACTTAAACTTAAGGGTTTTTCCGTGAGAATCGGCAAGCCCGCGGGCAACAGGTCTGGCAGAATGTGGATGTGGCGGGCAAAGGGCTGAATAACCACCAACGCGTCGAGCGACTCGTGCTCGATCAATTCACGATGCGTGGCATAGAGGCGCTCAATCCCATACCGTCGCGCCACCGCGGCGGCTAGGTCGTGACGCGGCTCGGCTAATGCTGCCAATCGACAGCATCCTTGTTCGGCTAACCGAGCATAGTTGCGAATGTGCGCCACCTGTCCCATGAATCCCGCCCCGACGAACCCAAGTTTGACCATGGTCTCTCGCTTTCCTTCCAAGGGGGTAGCATCGCTATCATGACATCTTAGACCTATGATTCCGTGTTGCGGAATCTCGATCCTTCGATTATTCGTAAAGTATCATAGCTTTCGCTCGGTTGTCAACAATCTAATGATAGTTTAAATCGGCATGACTGCAAGCAATACACCGAACTCCGGCGATAGGATGGACGAAAATCGTGATTGTTGACAGGAGGTAGGTAGCATGGTACAACAGACTTGTTGCTGGTCAATCGTGATATATGGTCTCATTCTATTCCGCACTATGGAATACGGAACTTTCAACCAGGTTTGAGACGGATTAAAGAGGGAGTGAGTAAGTCATGCGAGGTAGTCGATATGCTTGGTGGGGCGTGACCGGGGCCATCAGCGCCGCAATGATGGCCGTCACGGTTGGAGCCGGATTGCCGGGACGCGCGCCGGCGGCGCGAACCGGCACTTCCAACACGATCAATTACGGCCTGTTTGATCGTCTGCTACCCAAGTACACCAAGCATGTCACGTTGACGTGGTGGACGTGGCAGGCTGACACCGGCCCAATTGTTCGCGCGTTTGAGAAGGTCTACCCGACGATCAAAATCCACACGGTGAAGTTTGGCGGTGGCAACACCCTGTTCCCGAAATTGACCACCACGATTAAGAGTGGGTCAGGGGCCCCGGATGTGGTCATGATCGGGGAATCCGATTTGCCCCAGTTCGTAGAGACTGGTGGACTGTTGCCGCTGGGTCGGTACGGCGCCTCAGCGTTCGCCCGATTTTTCCCGTCGTGGATTTGGGGACAGTGCAGGTTTAACGGCAAGCTCTATGCAATTCCTGACGACGGCGACGCATTGGGGTTATTCTATCTCCCGGCTCTCCTGAACAAATACCACCTGGCGCTGCCCGCTACCTGGACGCAATTTGCCCGAGAAGCGGTTCAGTTGCATCACAAGAATCCGCACGTCTACCTAACCTATTTCAACCCGAAGGGCGGCGTGATTAACGGCCTTCTCTGGCAAGCCGGTTTTATGCCGTTTCAAGATACCCCGAAGGGTTGGAAAATCAACTTCGTCACTCCGAATGCCGTGAAGGTATTGCAGTATTGGATCAGGTTGGCCCGCACCGGTGCCGTGCCGATGCTCACGTCATCGACTGAAATCAATCATGACCTGGGCACCGATCAGTTTCTCACCTATGTGGGTCCGCCGTGGACACCTCGCTATATTTTTGCCGCCACGATCGGGGTGCAAAAAACCAAACAGTGGCGTGTGGCACTGATTCCCCAATGGAATCCGGCGCATCCCAGTGACGGCAACGAAGGCGGCACCACCATGTCCGTCACCACGCAGTCCAAACACCCGCGAGCTGCCACACTCTGGGCTATCTACGACAATCTGGCCAAACCCTCGATCGAATCCGTGGACGGGGGTGGCATCACCAGTTCCTATCTCGGGCCGGACACGCCAGGCTTTTTCGGTCCGAATCCTTACCTTGGAGGACAACCGGATCTCAGAGTATTCTTCAAGCTCGACAAGGAAGTCAACACCCGCTATCAGTACAGTCCATGGACTTCCTACGCCGATGGCGTGGAAGCCGTCCAGTTCGAAGACGCCGCCACTGGCAAAGAAACGGTACGCCAAGCATTACAAAACGTACAAAGAGCCGTCGTCGCGTTGGCTAAAACAAGTGGTTTACCTCTTGCACCGCGCTAGGGCGACGGCTCTACCGAGGGCAAACGGCGGACTAGGATGTTAACACATGCCGGCACGCTGGCTAAAGCAGGGTAATCTCCAAGACCAGGGGGAATCACCGCAACGAGGCACATACCGGTGATTCCCTGGCGACGCTGGAAGGGAGGTGGGTAATGACCGCATCTAAGCGTAAACGAACGGCGTATCTCTTTGTAGGACCCTTTCTGGCGCTGTTCACCGTATTTTTCCTCTTCCCTCTCGGCTATGAATTACGCTTAAGCCTGTTTCGCAATGTCATGGGCGTGAACTCGTTCGCTGGATTGAGCAATTATCGGTTGGCCTTTCATGATGCAGCATTCTGGCACGGCATGGCGCGAGTGGGACTATTCGGACTTCTCCAACTTATCACGGTGCAAGGACTGGGTCTGGTGTTTGCCTTACTCCTCGATGGACCATGGATCAAGGCCAAATCGGTCTTTCGGCTTATCTATCTCTTGCCCTACGCCGTACCTGGGGTGATTGCGGCCTTGATGTGGGGCTTCCTGTTGGCTCCCGGGCTCGATCCCATGCTGAAATTGCTCGGGAGCGTGACCGGGGGAGTGGCGCCCAATTTACTTGCCAGCGGCTTCTTGTTGTATGTCATTGTCGCGATTGTCACCTGGGAGTGGGCCGGTTATAATATGACCCTCTATTATGCTGGGCTAACCGCTCTGCCTTTGGAGATTTATGAGGCCGCACGGCTCGATGGCTGCACCGAATTCCAGTTAGCTCTACGGATCAAGGTACCCATGCTCCAGACCATGGTGGGATTGACAGTCTTGCTCTCTATTATTGGCGCTCTGCAACTGTTTACCGAACCGTATATCCTGTCGGGCATCACACCGGTATCCCCCACCTACACGCCGAACCTTTACGCGTACAACATGGGATTCAACTACGGTAATTTTAATTATGCCGCCACCTTATCCTTTATTTTGGCCATGATAACGCTGGCGGCTACCGGAGGCTTTTTGTGGCTGCGATCGCAGAGGGGACGATTTCGTGCATCCTAAGCACCCCGTTTGCGGGGCTTCTCTGCAATCCTCAGTTCGACGTGAGGAGTGACGACGGCGATGACAGTCACCACCGCGCTGCAGCGTCAGCAACACCGGTCGGCAGTTGGACGTCGAGGCAACCTTGCCAAGACGGTCCTCTATACGATTGTACTGATCGTTGGAGCACTCTATTTCCTCTTTCCTTTGGTCTGGTTGACGGTCAGTACCACGAAAACCTCGCCAGAACTGTTCAATTCCTCTATCTTCAGCGTACATGGTCAGCTGTGGCGAAACTTCCGCGCATTGTTCGCCTACCAAGGGGGGATCTATTGGCGGTGGTACCTTAATTCGATCCTTTATGCCGGGGTTACCGCCAGCCTGTCCACGCTCGTCAGCGCGTTGGCTGGATTCGGACTGAGCAATTACCGATTCGGCCTCAAACGCCTGACCCAGGGGATGATCCTCGTTGCCCTGCTGGTACCCGGTTCGGTGCTCAGCATTCCGCTCTTTCTGGTCATTCGCGACATGGACCTGCTGAACACGTATCCTGGCGTCATTCTACCGTTTATTGGCAGCGCGTTTGGCGTGTATTTCATGCGTATCTACAGCGCCAGTGCCTTCCCCCAGGAATTCCTGGACGCTGGCCGCATCGATGGTGCCTCCGACGTACGGATCTTCTTCCAGTTAGCCCTACCCATGCTGCTTCCGGGGTTGGTGACCTTGTTTCTACTGGCCTTTGTGGGTACCTGGAATAACTTCTTTTTTGCTCTCTTGGTGCTGTCGAGCAGGCAACTGTATCCGGTGACCCTCGGACTCGCCAATTGGGCGGCAAATATTGCTAATCCGAGTGCTGTCGCCCCACCGCCATATATGTTGCTGTTGACCGGGGCCTTGTGTTCCATCTTTCCGCTCTTGATTTTGTTTCCATGGCTACGCCGTTACATCACGGCAGGCGGTTTAACGGGAGGCATTCAATTGTGACCATCAAAACGTTGTCTGGGCCGGCACACCCCAAACCTGAACGCCGAGTCGATCAAAGTGTGCAACGGGCGTTGGCTCTCTTGAAATATTTGTTTGGCTGCCCACAAGGCAGTGCCTTTGGGGCGTGCGTGACCGCCGTGCATTTGCCGCCCCCCACCGTCCATCGGTTGCTCAAGACCCTGGTGCTTGAGGGGTTTGTCATTCATGATCCCTCGCGTCACTGGTATGCCATTCATCCGGCCATTTTTGCCTCGCTGGATGCGTTTCAGCGCTCGGAGGACCAACGCTGGTCGTCGGCCGCCCCCATTCTCCGCAGGGTTCGGGATCAGCTGGGGCATACCGTGCATTTGGCCGTTTGGGATCGACAGCGCGGGGACGTCAGGACGCTCTTTCGGGAAGAAGGCACGGGCGTTTTGCGGGTCGCGCTGGAGGCGGACGACGACCGAGCCTACTGCACGGCAACCGGGCGCGTTCTGCTCGCGTATTTGGATGAATCCACGCGGGCGCATTATTTTGGCACGCAGACGCTGGTCGCCCGCACGCCCTACACGGTCGTGGATCCTGAGATATTACGACAGCTTCTGACCCAGGTCGCCGCGAAGGGGTGGGCCACTGAATCCAACGAGTCCCACGATGGAGTAACCTGCGTAGGCGTGCCCGTGCGCAGTACCGCCACCTCGCTGGTCGTGGCCGCCTTGAGTGTTTCTTTCCCCTCCGCTGAAACGACGATGGTGGTTGGGCACTCGCTAGAAGTATTGCAAGACGCGGCCCAAAAACTGGGTCAGCAGTATGATCACCAATCTCGCCCGGCCCAGGGCGAGAACGGGTCGCAACGTCAGGAGGCAACGAGGCCGTGAGTATACGCGCAACCGGAGGAGAAATCGTTGGCATGGTTTTGCGCGCCGCCCAGATTGAGTGGGCGGTCGGGATTCCAGGTCACGGAATCGTCGCCTTGATGGACGGGATGCATCGGAGCTACCCGGCTTTACGTATCTTGCAGACCCGCCATGAACAAGGGGCCATATTCTTGGCTGACGGCTATTTTCGCGTCAAGCGGCGTCCCTTGGTGGTTCTTACATCCATTGGTCCCGGAGCCCTCAACACCGCCACGGGCTTGGCGACGGCATTGGTGGATTCCAGCGCCGCCGTGGTGATCACGGGCGACACGCACACCCATATGCGGGGTCGGGGGATTTTACAGGAGTTGGAGCGACATCATGACGCCGACAATCCCGCGGTGCTCGGCCCTCTGACCAAACGGTATTGGCAGATATCGCGCGTTGAGCAAATCCACAGCGTCCTTTCGCAAGCCTTGCGCGAAGCCGTCTCCGGCCGCTGCGGGCCGGTCGTCGTAGCCATCCCCATGGACCTTCAAGCTGAGGCAACGCTCGTGGACCCCGACGCGGTCGCGCAGTTAATCCACGGACCGCTTGCATCCATGCCACCCGAGCCCCCCGCCACGACGCTCGACGAAGCCGCCCGCCTGCTGCTGGCGGCCAAACGTCCCCGTCTCCAAATTGGTGGAGGCGCCACGGCTGCGCGCATCAAGGAGGAGTTGGTCCGTCTGGCCGAGCTGCTGGGCACGCCGGTGATGGCGACGATGAATGGCAAAGGCGCGTTCCCGGAAGATCATCCCCTCTCTGCGTTCGTTGCCGGGTCAAAGGGCACGCGGGTCGGCAACGTTTTGGCCCCCACCGCGGACCTCGTGCTGGCTTTAGGGGTCCGCTTTGCGGATGAAACGACCGCCTCCTACACCGATACCATCTATCCCCCCGGTCAGCAACTCATTCACATTGACTTGGATCCGCGCGAAATCGGCAAGAATATGCCAACGACGCTGGGAATTGTCGGTGATCTGCGCGCGGCGGTTTCGGGACTCATCGCCCGCATTGCCCCGCACCGCGTGCAGTTCGACTACCGAACGACCGCCTATTATGCCGAATTGCAGACGCTGAAGACCGAATGGCAACGGGAGCTGGCTAAGGATTGGACGGTCGAGCCGTTGACCATCTCGCGGGTGCTCCACGAACTACGCGGCGGGATCGATCGAGACGCCATTGTGGTGCATTCATCGGGACACGCTCAAGCACAAATTCTGCAAGAATTCCCCTTTTACGCACCGGGCACGAATCTGACGAGCGGGGGGTTTTCTACGATGGGTTTCGCGCTGCCGGCCGCCCTGGGCGCCAAGCTGGCCGAACCCACGCGGCAGGTTGTTTGCGTGGTGGGCGACGGCGATTTTTTCATGTCGATGGCCGAGTTGGCTACCGCTGTGCAATACGGCATCGCGATCACCGTGATCATTCTCAACAACCAGGGCTGGTTGTCCATCCGAGACCTGCAGGTCGGGGAGTTTGGGCCTGACCATGTCCTTGCCACCGAGTTTGCTTCCGCCGCAGAGGATCCGTACTCCCCGGACTTTGTCCGGGTCGCGCAAGCTTTTGGAGCCTGGGCCCGACCCGCCAGCACGGCACGAGAATTCCAGTCTGCGCTGGCGGCGGCCGGGGCCCACACGAGTGGCCCCAGTGTCATCGAGGTCGCGGTGCACCGACGGTTTCCGGAGTCGGGACGGGCCCCCGTGGGTTGGTGGGACGTGCCGGTTCCCGAATATCTGACCGATCGCCGCCAGGCCTACGAGCAAAATCGTCGACGTGAGCGCTAAACCACGGAGGGGAAGCCAGTGCTCAATCAAATGTTCATCAACGGGCGTTGGGTCAGCGCGCCCACCGCGTTTGTGGTGCGCGATCCGGCCACCTGGAAGCCGATTACGGAGGTCTCTGCCGGCCGTAGCGAGGACATGCAGACCGCCCTGGCAGCGGCGTCAGATGCATGGATCGCCTGGCGCGAGCTCGGTCCCAAACAGCGCGCAACGATTTTGGCGGAAACGGCACGGATCATCCGCACCCGGCGAGAAGAGCTGGCTGGACTCATCACCCTAGAGCAAGGCAAGCCAGTCGGGGAGGCGCGCACGGAAACGGACACGGCCGCCGACTTCTTTGACTGGTATGCGGGGGAGGCCCTCAGGGTGTACGGAGCGGTGATCCCGTCGTGGAATCTCCAAAAGCGCTTAGTGACAACCCGGCACCCCTTAGGCGTGGTGCTGGCCGTCACCCCGTGGAATTTCCCCGCCGCGATGATTGCGCGCAAGGTGGCCCCCGCCCTCGCCGCCGGGTGTACGGTCGTCGCCAAGCCCGCCGAGCAAACTCCGCTGACCGCCCTCTATCTGGCCGAATGCCTGCAAGACGCCGGCCTGCCCGACGGGGTTTTTAACGTCATCCCCACCGACGATCCGGCGGTCGTGGTGGGGAGCGCGCTCGCCAATCCGGTCGTGCGCAAGGTGTCCTTTACCGGATCCAACGAAGTCGGTCGGCTCATCTTTGAGCAAGCGGCGCGCCACTATATCAACGTGTCCCTGGAATTGGGGGGCAGTTCCCCCTTTTTGGTCTTTGCCGACGCCGATCTACCTTGCGCGGTCACCGGGGCGATCCAGTCCAAATTCCGCAATGCGGGCCAAACCTGTGTCTGTTCAAATCGGATCTATGTGGAGCGGACGGTGTTGGAGGAGTTTGTCGAGCGGTTTACCGACCAGGTACGGACGTTGCGCGTGGGTCGTGGTCAGGAAGCCGCCACGGACATCGGACCGGTTATTGACGCGGAGGGATATGCGAAGATCCGGCATCACGTCCATGATGCCGTCCAGGAGGGCGCGTCGATCGTCTGCGGAACGCTCCCCCCCAAGCGGGACACCGGCCCGTTTTTCCTCGAGCCGGTCGTCTTGACCCATGTGCATGACCGGATGCGGGTGGCCGCTCAAGAAACCTTTGGACCGGTGGCCCCGATTTTGGCGTTTGATACCGAGCAAGAAGCGGTGGTGCGAGCAAATCAGACCCCCTATGGCCTCGCCGCCTATGTGTACACCCGAAACCTGAGCCGGGCCACCCGGGTCAGCGAGCAGTTGGAATACGGGGTGGTGGGCCTGAACGACGCCGTGCCAGCCACCCCGCAGGCCCCCTTTGGCGGCATCAAGGCGAGCGGCCTGGGCCGCGAAGGGGGCCGCGAAGGAATCGAGGAATTCCTCTTCACCAAATTTATCTCGATGGGAGTGTAGCCCGATGCCCATCACGGACCGTCCTACGGATTACGGCGACCCAGAATTCGGGAAATTTCTGCGGCTGACTTTTGCGCGCCTGCATGGGTGGCCGACCGCGGACCTAACGTCTCGGCCGCTCATTGGGATTTGCAACACCGCGAGTGAAGTCAACCGATGCCACGCCCACTTTGACACGTTGGTGGAGGCGATCAAGGCTGGAGTGATCGATGCCGGGGGGATCCCCCTGACCTTTCCCACCATCTCTATCGGTGAGGTATTCGTGCATCCCACGTCCATGCTCCTCCGAAATCTGGCGGCCATGGACACGGAAATGATGATCAAAGCGCAACCGTTGGACGGGGTGGTCCTGCTGGGAGCCTGTGACAAAACGATCCCCGCCCAATTGATGGCCTTGGCGAGTGCCAATGTGCCGGCGGTGGTCGTGAGCGGCGGCCCCATGGCCAATGGCTCGTATCAGGGCCGGACGCTGGGAGCATGCAGCGACTGCCGGAGCTACTGGCAAGAATTTCGGGCAGGAACGGTGACGTCCACAGAGATCGAGGCGATAAGCCAGGAGTTGGCGCCAGGGGCGGGCCATTGCATGGTCATGGGCACGGCCAGCACCATGGCGGTGGTCACCGAGGCGATGGGCATGATGTTGAGTGGCGGCGCAGCCATTCCCGCGATCCACCAGGGCCGACGCCAGCACGCGTTGGCTAGCGGGCGAGCCATTGTACGCCTGGTCGGCGACGGCGTGCGGCCACGCAGCATCTTGACGCGATCCGCCCTACAAAACGGCATCGTCGCGCTACTCGCCGCGGGGGGCTCCACGAACGCCATCATCCATCTGCTGGCCTTGGCGGGTCGATTGGGCGTCCCGCTGACGCTGGACGATTTTGATCGCTTAAGTCAGCGCGTGCCCATCTTAGCGGACCTCCGACCGGTCGGTCGCTATCAGATGGAGGACTTCTATCGGGCAGGCGGGGTCCCCGCGATGCTCGGGGAATTGAGGGATCTCCTCGACTTGTCTTCCCCTACGGTCGACGGAAAGCCGCTGGGCGACCTCCTGGCCGACCGGCCAGCAATGAAACCGACGGACGTCGTTCGGACCCGGGATAATCCGGTGCACCCGTCCGGGGGGCTCACCATTTTACGCGGCAATTTGGCCCCCCGCGGCGCCGTGATCAAAGACAAGGCAGCCAGCCGCGCCCTCTTGGACCATGTGGGTCCGGCGCTGGTATTCGATTCCCTGGACGATCTGGAAGAACGCCTCGAAGATCCCGCGCTCGCCGTGACCCCGGATTCCGTGCTCGTCCTGCGTAATGTGGGACCCGTGGGCGCGCCAGGTATGCCTGAAGCGGGCTCGTTCCCCCTTCCCCGCAAACTGCTTCGGCAAGGAGTGCGGGACATGGTTCGCATTTCCGATGCCCGCATGAGCGGTACGGCAGGCGGGACCGTCGTCCTGCACGTTGCACCCGAAGCGTACGTAGGGGGTCCCTTAGGATGGGTACGGGACGGTGACCCCATTGAACTGAGTGTCAAGCAACGGCGCCTGCAACTGCTCGTGTCGGCCGAAGAACTCCGTCGACGGGCAAGCACTTGGCAGCCCCGTGTCGTGAAGCGGCCTGCACGAGGCTACGAATGGCTTTACGTTCGCCATGTCACCCAAGCTGACGAAGGCTGTGATTTTGACTTCTTGCGTGCCCAAGATCCGGCCACCTAAGGTCGGGGGCAATAGCCCGTTTCGCCAAGTGCCAACGCCTGCCGGGCTTGGTTTTTTCGAGGGACCCGGGGCCATGGCAAACGTTACCCAATTCAGGGAGGTGCAGTATGACCCACAAAACGGCGCCTGTAGCGTGGATTCTCACGGGGGGATGGGAGGGCCATCAACCGGAAGCCATGGCTGCGGTCATGGAAGCCTATTTAACCCGGTTAGGATTCTTGGTCATCGTTCAGCGTAACCTAGCATGCCTAGCCAATGCGCCGGAGTTGCAAGACGTGGACCTGGTGATTCCCAATTGGACGGGAGCCTCGGTACCCCACGCAACGATGGCCCCATTTCTTCAAGCCGTGCAAGACGGCCTCGGGGTAGCTGGGGTGCATGGCGGCATGACGGATACGTTTCGCTTGGAAAACGCATACCATCATTTGGCGGGCGGACAGTTCGTCGCCCATCCCGGAGGGACTGGGGTTACTTATGCCGTAAATGTTCGCCGACAAGCGCATTCGATTACCGAAGATATTCCGGATTTCACGGTGACGACCGAGCAGTACTACATGCATATGGACCCCGCCGTGACCGTCTTGGCCACGACCCAATTCGGGTCCGTAACGATGCCCGTGGCGTGGGTAAAGGCCTATGGTCGTGGCCGAGTGTTTTGTTGTACACTGGGCCACGACCCTGGCTTGTTACAAATGCCCCCCGTTGATCAATTCATCCAGCGGGGGTTGGCTTGGGCATCGCGGAGGTGAGGGAGCCGCCGCCCCCCGCCCCACCTCCTCCGGGTGCGGCGGGGGACCGGCAGCCTCCTCCGTGGCGTTATTCCGTGGTGTTCCCGTCCCATATTGGTCAAGAAGATGCTTGCTGACGATCGACTGCGGGGCACGGCATTCCGGGTCCACCCGTTGCGTGGTGCGCGGCGGACGTTGGAACACGATTATGCCGTAGCACCCAAGCGCGGCGACTTAAACAGGAATGGTGGGCCCAGACCGGGCTCGCTAAGGCCTCGTCCGAACCCCGTCAAGTTAGGCCCCCATGGATTGCTTGTGCACAGCCATCGGCTGCGCGATGGCGCGATCGGGTGGGGAATCCGCAGGGGTCTGCCCGCAGCAGACCCTCGCGGATTTCATCTCCCTAGGCAAATGAAGGGGTTTCTCGCCGCCATGTTCTGCGTTCGCGACGTGCACTCACTGCGGCGGTGTTCCATGAGGATAGTGATAGTCGATGACCGTGCCCCCATGGACGAGGAAGCCCCGGTCGCCATCCACCCTCAAGTCCCTGGCCGTTCCCTGCGGCAGACGGCTCAGGAGACGCACTCCGCCTCCCGCAATCTCCGCGGCGTTCCCGTCACCGGGATGAATCATGGTGTGCGCGATCAGGTCGTAGCAATCGGCTTCACCGCCCAGAGCTGGCACCTCCACCGATCGCGCCTCCGGCCAGGGATTGTACACCAGAAAGGTGGGCGTTGTCGGCATCAGAAAGTCCGACGCGCCGACGTCCATCGCCAGCACATAGGGGTCGGTGGTGGGCTGGAGCAGTCGGCTCAGCCAGGCAATCATGGCCCCGCCGTACACGGACTTGTGGCCGAAGAAATCGCCACGGGCATAGGGGGCCATCCCGTGCTGGCAACCGTGCAGCGTCTCATAGGGCACGGCGGCAGACAGGTCGGGACGACTCTCGGCGCCGGCACCCAGATAGCCACCGAAAAACCACCGGGCATGACTGGCTACGTTTAGCACGTATGCGGCCACCGTCGCGGCGAGCGAAGGCCAATACCGCACCATGGGCAAGAGATACGCCGGCGGGAGCAGCGATTCCAAGCTGTAGGCCGTTTTCGAGGCCTCCTCGCGGGAAAAGCCTCGCCATCCTCGCATCAAACCGTCAATCGCGGCCTCGCCCCACTGTCCGGTAAAGAGCGGGCCCTCAACCGGGTCTAAAATGCGCGCCAGAAAGTGGGCGACATCCAGATCCTCACCCAAGGCGGCCATCCGGGCGGCGGCGAGCGCCGCCATCGCCCCGTTGGACACTTCATACCACGGATTGGCAGAAAACGCCTGATAGCGCTGCAGGGCGGCGAGCGCCTCACGGTAAAACGCCCCTTCGCCAAAGAGCTGCCAGCCGGCCAGCATGAGGTATCCGTAGCCGCCAATCGAGTCCGGCTGGCGAAATGCCTCCCGGTCCGTGAACGGTTGCTGGCGGAGAAAATCAAAGCCCTGCGCATCAAACCGGTAATCCACCCGCCGGGCCAGATCGCGGATCCGATCGAGGCTGGTGCGCAAAAGACGGCAGAGCCAAGGTGCGCCCGTCATCCGAGCCACGGCGACGATGAGCGCGTTCACATGCATCAGATACCAGTATTCGATCCGGTCATCGCGCTGCCCATTGCAAAACAGTCCCCGCTCCGGCCGGAAGTAGGCGTTGAGACCGGGCAGCCACTCGGCGGCGGACGCACCGCTGAGCCTTCGGCCGACAACCATCGCGCCCAGCGTAATCAATTCGGGGTGATCGGCATCCCCTTCGAGAAAGGCGGTGAAGTGCAAGCCGCCATCGGCACGATGGATCACGTGGTTCTCGGGATTGGTCACCGCGGCGTGAAAAGCGCTGGCCAAGGCTTGCCAGTCCAGCGGGGGGAGGAGCGGCCGCGACGGGCACGGTCGCGGATGCGACATTCGGCTAAGCCTCCTTATCTTCTTGTCATCGTGTCATCGTGTCATCGTGTCATCTTCTGGTCCGGCGTCTACGCGGCATCGTCAGCCTTGGACTCCGCTCATCAAAATCCCTTGGATGAAATAGCGCTGAGCCAGAAAGAAAATCACCACCATCGGCAGCATGATGACCGTCGAGGCCGCCATAATCAGGTTCCATTGGGTGTGAAAGATCCCTTGGAATTCCGACAGTCCTAACTGCAGGGTATAGAGCTTTTGGCTGTTCAAGTAAATCAAGGGAGCCAAAAAATCATTCCACGCCCCTTGGAATGAAAAGACCGCGACGGCGGTTAAGGCCGGCTTGGAAAGCGGAACATAAATTCGCAAGAAGATGGCCCATTCGTTAGCCCCGTCGATATAGGCGGCATCCGTGAGTTCGGCGGGAATGCCCATGAAAAATTGGCGGATCAGAAAGATATAAAAGGCCGATCCGAAAAATGCGGGCACGGTCAAGGGAGCAAAGCTGTTAATCCAGCCCAGCTTGTAAAACAGGATGAACTGGGGCACCAGCAGAATTTGCCCCGGCACCATCAGCGTGGCCAGCATGACCAAAAACAGGACGCGGCGGCCGGGAAACCGAAACCGGCTGAACCCATAGGCAACCATCGCGCTCGAGAATACGTTGCCTAACGTCGTCAATCCTGCAATCACGAACGTGTTCAAGGCAAACCTGCCGAAGGGCAGGGTCGTTAACGCGCGGGTGAAATTCCCCCATTCGGCGGGATGCGGGATCCACACTTGCGGGAACACAAAGATTTCGTCGCTCGATTTGAGCGCACTGGTCACCAACCAGAACAGCGGGATCAGGAAACAGACCGATGTCCCCACCAGCATCAGATACACCACTGCCCGCCCCAAGCGGTCGGTGGCCTGCCGCGAGCGCCTCGCCCGACGGGATGCCGACTCCTGTTCTGCTCGCGATGCCAGGGCCATCATGACCGGTCCCCTCCTCCGTAATACACCCACAGCGCCGAACTCTTGAAAACCAGCAACGACATCATCAGCACAATGAAGCACAGGACCCAGCCCAAGGCGGACGCGTAGCCCATTTGCAGTTCGCTGAACCCCTTTTGGTACAGGTACAAGGAATAAAAGAGGCCAGCATTGCTCACCCCGGCCCCGTTCCCCACGCCCTGTCCCAAGACGTAGGCTTGGGTAAAGTAACTGAACGCCCCGACGATGCCCATCACGAGATCGAAAAAGAGCACCGGCGAGATCATGGGCAGCGTGATGTTCCAGAATTTCCGCCCAATCCCGGCTCCATCGAGCACGGCGGCCTCGTAGAGCTGCTGGGGAACATTTTGCAGGCCGGCCAGAAAGATCACCATCCAGGTGCCGACGCCCCAAATGCTCATGACCACGTAGGCCGGCACCGTCCATTGCGGGGCCAGCAACCACTGAGGCTGGGGCAAGCCCAGAAATCCCAAGGCTTCATTGAGAATGCCGTACTGGGGATTTAAAATCCAGTTCCACAGGACCGAAATCGCCACCGGCGGCAACAGCGCGGGGAGATAAAAGATGGTGCGAAACCAGCGCATGAAGCGCACCCGCTGATTCAACAACAAGGCCATGCCCAAGGCGATCATCAAATCCAGGGGCACCGATAGCACGGCATAATAGAAGGTCACCTGCAGGGCCTGCCAAAAATTGGGGTCGGACAGCATCGTGCGGTAATTCTGCAAGCCGACAAAGGTGGGCGGCGTGAGCAGGTTGTAATTCGTCAAGCTCAGATATCCCGAAGCGACCAGCGGCCCGGCCATGAAGACTAAGAGGCCGATGATCCATGGGGAAATGAAAAAATATCCCATCGCGGTTTCCCGTCGTCGCAAGCGGTGCCTATCCCGGGCCACACTATCCCTCCTTGCCCCTAGGCTGGACACGGCCGATCGACCCTGAGGACCGGCCGTGTCCCGACATCATCGGCTTATTTCGAAGCCTTGAGCATCGCGTTGAACGCCTGTTCGGCCTTTTTAGCCGCTTGATGGACGTTCATCGTCCCCAACAGGATGGGGTCGTAGAGGTCGTTGGTCTCGATGTTGTAGTATGACGTCATATTCTTCAGCGCCCTCAGCGGTCGGGCGTACTGCATGGAATCGAGAATAATCGGCACCCGCACCGGGGGAATGTGCCCATGGGGCGCGCTGCTGACGTAAGTCGAACCCAGTTGCTTGGCAAACGCCTTGACCGGCGGCACCACGTGGGTGTGCGCGTAAGCCCGGAGCAGGTCGAGATAGGCTTGGACCACCAGCGCCGCATGCGGCGCCTTGGGGTTGACGCCAATTTCGCCCACCCAGTTGCCCGTCACGTGCTGGGTACCTCGCGGCACGACCGCGATCGCGGTGTGAATGGGATGGTTGTTATACGTGTAGTTGCCGTCGTTGGCTCCGCCCAGAAACATGGCGACCTTGCCCTGCCGGAAGAGATCCTCGATATTCAAGTTCTCAATGGCCGACTGCGGGGGAATAATCTTGTCTTTGACCATGGTCTGCATCAGGCTCAGACCGCGGATATCCGCTGGGCTGGTCAACAGGGCTCGCGTACCGGCGGGATTGAACATGTGCCCGCCATAGGACCAAATGTAGACCTCCAGCGGCGGCCAACCCGGTGCCTGCAGATAGCCGTATTGGTGCTTGGCCGGCACGGTCAGCGCCTTGGCATCGGCCAAAAACCGCTGCCACGTCCAGTTCGGCGTCGGGAGCGGGAGATGGGCGGCCTTGAACAAGGCCGGGTTGTAATACATCACATCAGGCTGGTCGATAAAGGGCAGCGCGTAGTACTTGCCGGCCACCTGGTCCCCTTCCAGCGACGTCGGGTAATAGCCCTTCACCCGCGCCACGGGATTGCTCGCCGCATATTTGCGCAGATATGGGCTCAAATTGAGCAGCGCGTGGTCCGCAGCGAACGCCTTTACCATGCCGTAGTCGAGATAGAAAAAGTCGGGTGCATCGCCCGCCGCCACCTCGGTCAAGAGCTTCTGATCGTAGCCGGTTGGTGGGGTATATACGGGTTTAATGATGAACCGGCCGCGGTTGGCTCGGTTAATTTGCGCCAGCAATTTGCGGTGACCGGGGTGGTCTTGAAACGGAATCCAGGACCCGAAGGTAATCACCACCGGTTTGTGCGCCGTCGGATGCCGGCGGGGAGCCGACTTGGCGGCCGCCAGGCTCATGGGTACGAGGATGGCGGCGGCCAGCGACGCGGCCAGGGCCACCGCCTTCGAACGCGACGATGATGGTTGCACAATCAATCCCTCCTTAACGCTTGTCTCGGTCTCAAACGCCTGTCTTGATCTCAAACGCCTGTCTCGGTCTCAAACGCCTGTCTCGGTCTCAAACGCCTGTCTTGATCTCAAACGCCTGTCTTGATCTCAGTGAAGGTTCGATATCTCAGTACGGTTCGGTGGCTCAGTCCGGTTCGGGATCGATGAAAGCAAGAGCCGTAGGGGGCGAATCTGGGCCGCGGGCCAGGACCCCGAGCATCCGTCTACGCCCCGATCGCGAGGGACACCTCCGCTTGGATTTGGCTGAGCGATAGCGTGCCGACGCCAATCGCACGGTCGGCGCCCGCGTAGTACACGTAAAGGGCCTCGTCAAGCACAGCCTGTCCGCAACTGAAGACCACGTTGGGTACCCAGCCCGAAAGCTCCCACGATAGTCGCGGTTCCAAGATAGGCGCCAGTTGTCGAAAACGAACCCGCGTCGGGTCATCCCGGTCCAAGAGGGCAATCCCGAGCCGGTAGACCATTTGACTATCGACGCCGTGATAGATGAGGAGCCACCCCGCCTCGGTTTCGACCGGTGGCCCGGCGATACCGATTTTCTTGCTGTCCCAGGATGCGGAACGCGTCTCCATAAGGACGCGGTGGTCGGTCCAATGGCTGAGATCCTGGGAACGGGCAATCCAAATGTGGGGCTCCCGTCGGTGCAAAAGCCAGTACCAGCCTCCAACCTGGCGGGGAAAAAAGCTGGCGTCCTTGTTCGGTTCATCAAGCAGGACACCGTGACGGTGCCAGTGGTAAAGATCGGGCGAGGAAGCCAGCGCAATCCGGTAGTCTTGATCATGCCGGCCGCCGAAGGCGGTATAGAGCGCATAAAAGGTGCCGTTGAGCGCGACAATCCGGGGATCTTCCACGCCTCGCTGTTCCCACTCCCCCTGGGGCTCGAATACCGGATCGGGCAGTCGGTTGAAATGGACGCCGTCCCTACTTTGAGCGAGTCCCAGCCGGGAAATGTAGGGACCCTGACTGCCGTCGCTCGCCCGCTCACACGCACGATAGAGCAGATACACCCGCCCCTCGTGTTGCACCACCCCGGCGTTGAACACCGCCGCGCTTTCCCACGGATGCGCCGGATCGGGGGCGATGATGGGGTCCTCGGTGAGTCGCCACAGTTCCACTGACAGTCTGTCCTCCCCCTCGACTCCGCCATGAATTGGGCGGATGGCAAGTTTCCACATGTGAATTTCCAGTAACTGACCTTGCAAGTCGATTATAATCCCTCATAGTTTGTAAATCAATATTTCCTTCACATTTTACTGTCAAATATAACTTGATGACTGGGGGCCGCGGTTGACCGACCCAGGATTAACTCTGGGGTCAGGGTAACGCTGCGAGCGGGCCGCGACGGGACGTGGATGCGGTCGAACAACTGGCGGACGGCGGTGGCGGCAAACTGCTCGCGGTTGATATTCAGCGTGGTGAGGGAAGGATGGCACATCTTCGCAAAGGCCTGATTATCAAATCCCACCACGGAACATTGATCCGGAACCGCGATATCGAGGGTGAACAGGGCGCGGACCAGGTGAAAGGCCAGGGCGTCGTTGACGCAAAACCAAGCTGTCGGCGGATGATGGCGGCGTGCGGCCAGGAACTTCAGCATGCCCTCGTCGGATTCTTCCCCGCGCATCCAGACCCACTCGTCGGCCAGGGTCAGCCCCAAGTCCTCCACGGCTTCCTGAAATCCGATCCAGCGCTCCCGGTAGCTGGGCACCTGGGTGCCCCGGCCAATAAACCCCACCGCCTGGTGATGGAGGGAAACCAAGTGATGCACGGCACGATACGCTCCCTGCCGGTTGGCCGTCCCCACTCGGTCAATGGTCAACAGGGGGTCGTAATGATCGACCAAAATGGTCGGCACGCTGGCGGCGATGGCTTCAATCAGCAGGCTGGCCAGCCGTGACAGCACCATCACCCCGCTCACCGAGCCCGACGCCACCATGGTCGGCACCCTGACCGTCCGCTCGTCTTCCCGGGACACGGCTTGGATGATGAGACTCGAACCCAGCTTCGCGACGTGACGCTGCATATGCATGATCATCGGCCCAAAAAACGACGTCTCGTGAAAGATATCCTCACTCAACACGAGGCCCACGGTACGACTGGCCCCCGCTTGGTCACCCGCCTTCGCCGGCGGTCGGTACCCCAGGCTCTGCGCCGCGCTCTCGACCCGCTGCCGCGTCTCCATGCTCACCCCGGGCTTGCCGTGCAGCGCGAGCCAGACGGCATTGCGGGACAATCCCAGCTGATTGGCGATCGTATCCATTGAGATGCGTTTAGGCAAAAGAATGCCTCCTCTCCCACTATCTAACCGATATTAAAAGGAGTTCCTCAAGTTTGTCAAGTATTTTACCAGTTCTCTCCATGGCCTAGCGGCGAATGACATGGAGGGATGGGGTTGCTGTTCGTGATCATCATCCCGGCCCAATTCGCCGTCCCGATTTGGTCGTGGGGAATGGTTTGCCGATTTCCCCGCAATGCCAAGCCAGGGAGCGGTCCGCGACCCAGCAGGCCCGCGCTGGGCAAGGTTCGCGGTACTCCGCGGGCAGGCATTCAATGGCCCGCGATTACGGCGGACCATCGGGACTATCGCTCTACACGACAGCTGGTCGGAGCCGCTGGGGCGCACGGAAGCATCCGTTGCCCGCGAACCGTCTGGCGGGACCCGTCTCGCGCCATGCCGCGGCATGACGATGGGGGACCGGGATTGGTGTGTGGCTGCGGCGCCAAGGGTTCCGGGGACAGCGAGGGCGTCGAGCCGCCTCCGCCATTTTTGGCACTTGCTCCTGGCGTCACCGCGACCCGTTTCAGACCTTGGGCTGAGCGTCTCGCCCGGTCTTGGGGGACTCCGCGTCATGGTAGCGATGACAGGAGACCCGGTGCTCGGCCTCGTCGGCGATCCAGGCGGAGACGGGACGGGTCTCGGAGCACACGGGCATCCGGCTCGGACAGCGGGGATAAAAGGGACAACCTGGGCTGGAAGGGTCAAGCGCTCCCAGCGGTCCCGCGACGCTCGGCCCGTTGCCAAAGTCTGCCGTTGAAGCGTCCAATAATAACCGCGTGTACGGATGCACAGGATCCTTCATCAACACGTCCGCCGGCGCCTCTTCCATGATGGTGCCGCGGTACATGACCGCAATGCGATCGGCCATGTAATTCGCGCCCGACAAATCATGGGTAATGTATAGCATGCTAACCTTACGCGTCGTCCGCAGATCCAACAACAGGTTCATCACGTCGAGCCGTAACGACACATCCAGCATCGACGTGGGTTCATCGGCAATGAGCACGTCGGGATTGGGGGCCAAGGCACGGGCAATCCCCACCCGTTGCCGCTGCCCCCCCGAGAGTTGGTGAGGAAACTTGCTGACAAACTCTCGGCCCGGGTGCAAGCCTACCGTCTCCAGCAACGTTTCGACCTGAGCGGCAAGCGCCCGCCCGGGAGGGACCAACCGGTGGATCGCAAGCGGTCTCCCCACATGGTAGCCGACGGTGTGCACCGCGTTGAGCGAAGAAAACGGATCTTGAAAAATCATCTGCACTCGCCGACGGTATTGTCGAAGCTCCCGGGCCCCCGCTTGCCGGTTGATCGCCCGCCCATCAAACCAGATTTCTCCCCCGCTGGGGTGGGTTAGGCGCGCCAAGAGCTGCGCCGTGGTCGATTTCCCACTCCCGCTCTCCCCCACCAAGGCTAGCACCTCTCCCCGCGCAATGGTCAATGAAACCTCGCGGAGCGCATAGACCACAGACCGCTGACGGAGCGAGCGATTGACAAACACCTTGGAAACGTTCCGCAGTTCAATCAACGGTGGAGACGAACTCATCACGGATCTCCTTCCAGCGACTGCAGCGCACCGCAATCAGGGGGTCCTCGCTCACAGCTTCCCACGCGGGTGCGGTTTGACAGACGTCGGCAACAAATACACATCGCGGATGAAACCGGCATCCGGCCGGTGGATGGCTCAGGTCCGGAGGGGCGCCGGGGATGCCCCGGCGACGATCCGATGCGTGTTGGTGCAAGGACGGAAACGATTGTACCAGAGCGCGACTGTACGGATGCAGGGAGCGGGAAAAATGCCCTACGGGGCCCGTTTCAACCAGCTGACCGGCATACATGATGGCCACGCGATCGGTCAAGCGCAACAGCAAGTCCAAATCATGGGTAATAAACAAGACGGAAAACCCCAGTTGACGTTGGAGCGTTTTCACCTTGCTCAAGATCTCGCGTTCCACAATGACGTCGAGCGCGGTGGTGGGTTCGTCCATGATGATCAAGTCGGGATGCAGCGCCAACGCCAAGGCGATGACGACGCGTTGTTTCATCCCGCCGGACAACTGATGGGGAAACCGATTCAACACCTGCTCCGGCAGATCCACTAGATCGAGGAGCTCCGCAGCCCGGTGGCGATTTTGCACCGCGTCGGTATAGCCGTGCGCCGTCAACATGTCGTCAAATTGGCGAAAGATATTGATGACCGGGTTGAGCGCGTTCATCGCACTTTGCGAGACCAACGCCACCGACTTCCACCGCGTCTGCCGCAGGCCCTCGCCGACCAAGGCCAGGAAGTCCGTCCCGTTTAGCCTGACCATGCCCCCCACCGCGGCGTTTTCCGGGCGCAACAGCCGCGCCACCGCCAATGCCACCGTGGATTTGCCGCTGCCGGACTCTCCGGCCAACCCCAGCATTTCACCGCGCTCAATGGCGAAGGACACGTCCTGAACGACCCGCAGCCGTCTCCCCCGGGTAAAGTAGTCGACCCACAAGCCTTCCACGTGCAACACGGGTTGCACCTACTTGGCCTCCCTTCTCAAACGGGGATTGGTCAGTTCATCAATCCCGAAGTTGATGAGGGCAAACGCGGCACCTAACAGGCCAATGGCCAACCCTGGGGGAACAAACCACCACCAGGCGCCAATCATCAGCGCCTGGCTATTGTTGGCCCAGTAGAGAATGCTTCCCCAGCTCACCGTGTTGATGTTGCCCAGCCCGAGAAACTGCAAAGACGCCGCCGTGACCACGGCATAGAGACACGTGAAAAAGAAGTTGGAGGCCACCAAGGACGTCATGTTGGGCAACACTTCAAAAAATGCCAATCGAAATCGCATTTCGCCAGCCACGATCGCCGCCTTCACGAAATCCTTCGACTTCAGATTCAACGTTTGGGCTCGCAGCACTCTGGCTCCCCACGGCCAACTCGTCACCGTAATCACCAGGCTGATCATCAGATTATTGGCGGACGACAGGTAGGAGGAAATCACGATGACGACCACTAAGCCGGGGAGGATCAAGAAAATGTTGGTAATTAACATCAGGATTTCATCATAGACACCGCCGAACAACCCCGCCGAGATCCCTATCCCCACCGCGATCAGCGTCGTCAACAGACCCGCGCCGAGGGCGATTTCCAAGGGCTGCCGGGTCCCCCAAATCATTTGCGACAAAATATCCTGCCCACTCTGGGTGGTTCCCAGCCAATGCGCCGCCGACGGCGAGGCGCCAGGGGCAAAGATGGTGAGATGCGGATTATACGGAGACAAGATGGGGGCCAACAGCGCCACCAACCCAAAAAACAGGAAGATTGCGACGCCGGTGCGTGCCTTGGCGTTACGCAACAGGGGACGCACGACCAATAACCATTGCCCGACGCGCCGGGGTCGTGACGAAACGCTGGCGGAAGGTGCGTCGATCATTGGCTCTCTCCAATCGTAACCCGGGGGTCGAGCAGCGAATACATCAGGTCAGCCACAAAGTTTGCCGCCAATACGGCAAAGGCGACGATGAGCAAGATGCCTTGGATGAGCGGGTAATCCTCTTGCTGAACCGCCTGAAACAGCAGATAGCCGATGCCGGGATAGGAGAAAACGATTTCGGTCAAAATCGCGCCAGCCACAATGAAGCCCAGGGACATGGCAAACCCGGTGATATTGGGCAGAATAGCGTTGCGGCCCGCATATCCAATCAAAATTTGGCGCAAAGTCAAGCCTTTTGCTTCGGCCATGACCACGTAATCCTCCGATAGGGTGGTAATCATGGTGTTGCGCATATTAACCGCCCAATACCCTAACGACGTGAAAACAATCGTAAAGGCCGGCAGAATGCCATGGCGCAACACGTTGAGGACAAACGACCACGACAGACCGGGAATCAGCCCGGTGGTATAGGCACCACTCAAGGGTAACGCGCCCCAGAGAAAACCTACGACGTAGAGAAAGGTCAGCGCGATCCAGAAATAGGGGAAGGCGTAGGTGAAGGTAAAGAACGTCGACATAAACGTATCGAATCGCCCGCCATGCCGCCACGCCGACAAGGCTCCAATGCCTATCCCCAAGGCAAAACTTATCACGGTGGACAGTCCGACCAAGCCCAAGGTCCACGGCAAGGCCGCGGCAATGACGCTGAACACCGAAGCCGGATAAAAGGTCAGCGAAGTGCCCAAATTCCCGTGCATCACCTGCACCAGATACTGGCCATACTGAGTCCACAAGGATTCGTGCACGTTTAAGCCAAACGCGATGGCAATCGCGTGCAGCGCCAAGGGATTCAAACGGCCGCCGAACTTGGACATGAGCGCCTCGGCCGGATTTCCCGGCATGAGCCGTGGGAGAAAGAAATTCAAGGTTATCGTGGCCCAAAAGGCCACGAGATAAAAGAGCACCCGCCGCAGTAAATATTTCATCGCATGACTCGGGAGACCCCGGCCTTCACACCGGGGCGGCACCGCGCCGCTCCCGTTCCTCCTTCCCGACGGCGAAGGGGACGGAGCCATCCCGCCCCCTCGGCAATGTTTCGCCCGCGCTCCTCCGACACGTACGGGGGAATCTTTGGCCTGCCACCCGATGATCTCCGCCGGTCCGGATTCGAAACATCTCGCAGTGCGTCTTGACGAGCTCTGGTTTCCGTGCCTTGCTGTCCGCCTTCGCTGGCCCATCCCGCTTGACTTCGGCCAGCTCCTCCCTTGGGGCTCTCACCAAGACGGCCTTCGATCGAACCCCGTCATTGCGATCGAAGGCCCTAATCCAGCATCCTATCGGGGGCGAATGTTGAGCAGCGTCAACTCCTGCGCGGTATCGTTGGGTCCGGGGTCGGTGTATGGATTCGCCGGCGTCGGCCACCCGATAAAGCGTTGGGTGTTGTACTCATTCCAAAACGCGCCCCAGACTAACGGAATCGAGGGCATCTGGTGCACCCAAAGGGCTTCGATCTTGGTCAGCGCTGCCCTTTGTTGCGTCGGATTGTTGGTGCTGTTATACGCGTTCAGATATTGGTCGGCTTGTTTGGACGTGTACCGTTGAAAGTTGGTCGACGCAACCTGACCCAGTTTGGCGCTGTAGGCGGAGTTCATCGCAAAATTGAAGAAGTAGAAGGGATTCGGCCCACTGAACGACCACCCGATTGCGGTGGAAAAATTGCCATGTTGCAGTCGCGCATAGTAGGCCGCATATTGCAAGGGCTTGACTTGCGCGTTGATCCCCAGGCGCTGAAATTGACTGGCCATCAAGGTGACGTCCTCGACCCAGTCCGAATACGGTGCCACCACCAGGATATCAAAGGCGAAGGGTTTCCCGTTGGGCATCAAGAGATGGCCCTGGGCGTTCTTCTTAAACCCTACGGATTTGAGGATGGTCAGCGCTTTTTGAGGATTGTACTGGCTCGGTGCCTTGGCCTCCGCACTGGGAACCACATAGCTGCGCTGGCCCGGGGGAATCCCGAGGGCGGTCGCCGGCCTTTCGTACCCATATTCGCCCGACGTTGAAATTTGGGCCCGGTTAATCGCATAGCTCAAGGCGACGCGCACCTTGGGCAGGGTAAACGGATACTTGGCATCGTTGGTAAACAGGATGACGGGCGCGCCTTGAGCAAACCAATACTTGTGGTTGGCACGGTTGGTGGCGACATAGGTTTTTTGAATGTCCGGCGAGAACAGGGCCGCCCAGTCAATCTGACCTCGCGACAAAGCAAGGTCTACACTGCTGTTCGACGTGTAGGCGGGAAAGGATAACGCGGTAACGTGCGGCTTTCCCGGTTGCCAGTAGTGAGGATTCTTGGTAAGGAGATAATCTAAGTGGGTGAATCTGGACAGTTCAAAAGGACCGGTCCCAACCGGATGCGGATTCGAATAGGTGACCGGGTTCTTGATTCGACTCCAAATCGACTCGGGTACCGGCGTCACGCTCGTGAGATAATAAAATGCCGAAATGTCCGGTTTTTTGAGCTTGAACGTCACCGTGGAATTATTGGGCGCAGCCACCGACGATAAGAACGTCCACACCGCATTGGTATCCAGTGCCGGATATTTCTTCATCAGATCAAACGTAAACGCGACGTCTTGGGCCGTAAAGGGTTTGCCGTCGGTCCAGTGAATCCCGGAACGAAGATGCAACGTCAACACCGTGTCGTTTTGCGTCCACTGATATCCCTTGATTAGCCAATTAATGGTCTTGCCGGACACCATCAAAAACTGGACCAATGGCTCGTAAATATACCCGGCCGTGCCTGGCAGGGCACTGGGCGAGAAGGGGTTGAAGTTTTCGGTCCAAGAGCCTTGAGGATATACCACGATGGTTACCGGCCGATTAGCGGCGGCACCGGCGACGGCACCGAACCCGCTGAGGGCCATCGCAACGCCGGCCGCCATTCCGAATCCTCGGAGACCGACTTGCTTCGTCCACGAATGCCTCATGACACCAACCCTCCTGTTGGGTTTAGGCTTTCTGGCATGAATGCTTGCTCAAAGAAACTGCTCCACCTGGGACGAATGAAAATCTCGTGACCTTGAAGCCTCTATTGCACTCTTCTTGCTTAACGCTTTTGGTTTCGTGGTACCCCTCGGCCCGGCTTCCGACATGGTTCGTCAGACAGGATACCTCCACCTTGATTTCTCACGGGTGTCTAACCATTCAGTCGAACGCCTCGCAACGAAACCATGGCCTTTTAAACCCACTTGCTCTATGGCGGCCTTGTATCGGTTTACGGAAGTTATCAACTCAAATCATTGTTGAGTGTTCAGTGTTGGACGAGTTTGAGTATATCGTCTGTTCTCTGTCTTGTCAATAAACTAATTCCTGTTGCACGACCGCAATCGACCCAACGTTAAGCGGCCATTTGGCCCGGCGCGCACAAGGCGGTCGGGGGGGCCCCGGGATCCTACC
>JAJZZH010000023.1 GCA_021797675.1 Bacillota bacterium
GTGCTATCGAGAGAACCACTGCCATTGACGATGCCCAGCCCCCGCGTATCATCGGTGGGGTTCAGCCGCAACGACGCCTGCTCGCCTCTTTAAGGAGGACGGGACGGTGGCACCTGAGTCTTTGGGGTGCTAAGCTCTCCCCAGGACGAATCTTCCCATGGCAATCCCGGCCCCTCTTCGTGGGCTGGCGCTGGCCGATGATGCTTCACCCCCTTGGGTCGAGCCCACTCACCTGGTCCCACCGTCACTTCTCGGTGGTGGCCGGCAAATCGACCGCAAACGTCGTTCGGCCCAGGCGGCTTTCGATTGCCCATCTGCCTTGGAGGCGCGCCACGATGCTGTTGGCAATCGCCAGACCGAGTCCGTAATGCCCGCTCGAATCGCCTTGAGCGCGATAGAAGCGGTCGAAAAGGCGGTGCAGCTCGAGCGGGGGAATATGGGGCCCTTGGTTGACCACCGCAATTCGCACCCCGAGCCCGCCCGCCAGCGGACTGGCGGCCAATACCACGGGCGATTCGGGGTCGGCGTAGGTGTCCGCGTTTTCCACCAAGATGCGCAGCACGGCTTCCAGCAAATCGGGCTCAGACAGAACGTCAGGCAGATGCCGGCCACGGAGGTCAAAAGTCAAGGGATGATGCGGACAGGTGTCCCGGAGATTAGGCAAGATTTTTTCCAGGTAAGGGATCACCGCTAGCGGCTGCAGAGCGGGCGGATCACCTTGTTCCGCCTGCGAAAGCTGCAAGAGGCGACTGACCAGGGTTTCCATCGCCAGAGATTCCCTGGCCAGGACCTTTAACGCCTGGTGCCGACTTTCCGGGTCGTCCCGTCCCCATTGATTGAGCGTGTTCACATAGCCGCGAATGACGTGGATCGGAGTGCGCAGCGAATGGGCCGCGTTGCTGATGAATTGCCGCTCCCGTTCCTGTGCACTCAAAAGGCGGCCCAACATTCGGTTAAACGAGTTGGTTAACGACACCACCTCGCTCAGATTTGATCGGAGGACAACGCGCTCGTGATACTTGCCCTGAAAGGTAACCGTCTCGGCTGCCGCCTCAAGCGAGCGCAAGGAGTCGGTGACTTGACGCACAATCAGAGCGACGGCCAAGATGCTGATCAGCATCAGCAAGATTTCTCCCAAAACGAGAGCCGTTCGCAGGGTAGACAGCAGCGAAGCCGTCCGATCCAAGCCGTCGACGATTACGAGCCGCTGGCGGCGGTTGCCGAGGCTCAATGGGGTGACCGAAAACACATAAGGGATGCCCCGCCACTCCAGCCACCCCGACGGACCCGCGCCAATCCATCCCGGCTGGGGCACGATCGGGGGTAGGGGTCCGCTCGAGCCGTCAAATCTTCCGTCAGACGATTCCAAGAGGACGTACAAGTGTCCCGCTGCCGCCAGGTCGGTCAGGTCTTCCACCGGAGCGCGCGCGGGGTGCCGGCGATACTCTTGAGCGAGTTTTTGGGCCGACAGGGTTCCAGTGACGGTGATCTCCTGTATCCCTTCCCGAATTAACGTCGCCTTGGCCAGCGAATAGACGAACCAGCCCGAACTCAGCCCGGCGACCATCACGGCAGCTCCGATGCCCACCATCAGGGCCCAAGAAATTCGCCAGCTGCGAGCAACTCTCGACCTACTCATGAGCGGATCGCAGCATATAGCCGACCCCTCGCACCGTGCTAATAGTCACCTTGCCGTCGCGCTGAAGATGATCTCGTAGGCGGCGCATGGTCACCTCGACCACGTTGGATTCCCCGTAAAAATCATAGCCCCAGGCCTGTTCCAGCAACTGGTCGCGGGACAAGACCCGGTTGGGGTTTTGCATCAATACGGCGAGCAGGGAAAATTCGCGACGGCTGAGGTTGAGCGGCTGGCCGTCTTGTTCCGCAGTCCGCTCTTCGGGCCACAAGCGCAGGTCTTGAAACTCTACCACCGGACCCCGATCGCCGCTGCTCCGTCGGAGGACGGCCCTAATCCGGGCCAGGAGCTCCTCCACCGCAAAGGGCTTGACGATATAGTCGTCGGCTCCGTCGTCGAGCGCCCGAACCCGGTCGCGTACGTCAATTTTGGCCGTCACCATGAGAATGGCGGCATTGGTAAAACTCCTCAGCCGCCGGCACAGGGCAATCCCGTCACCGTCGGGCAACATAATATCCAGCAGAATCACCGGATAGATCTGGCGCCGGGCCATGGCCACGGCCAATTCCACGGTTTCGGCGATCTCTGCCCGCCAATGGTAGTGGGCTAGTTCTGCCTGGAGCCAGCGAGCGATTTCTCGATGGTCTTCTACAATCAAGACTTGCATCGGCTCATCCAACATCCCACATCGCGGTTGGGCCGCCGACGGTAAGCCCACAACGGTCTGCGACCCCATGGATTTCCGCTGCCCCCCTTCGCCTGCCAGCAGTTAAAGTCGCCTCGGATTTCGACCGAACTGCGTTCAGGGGTCCGGCCGTTGGATCTGTACCGAAACCACCCTCGCCCACTTGGGAATCACTTGCACCTTGGCGTAGTGTCCGTTGGTCAATAGTAATTTTATTACATAAGTGCGTCCATGATCTTCTGAAGACGTTTCCACGGTGACGATGTGCCCGCCACCGACGGCGCTCCGGGCTAATTGGACAGCCTTGGCGCGCCATCCTCTCGGATTCGGCGCCGAAGCCGCAAGCGACGCGGTGAGCGCAGGTGCCGGTATCGGCTCGCGGGCGATAATGCGGCCGGTCATCACATTGATATAAAAGTGCCAGAGCTGACCGTTCGTCGCCCGGACGCGATAGCGGTAGACCATGCGCCGATGGTAGACGTCGGGAACCCTGGTGAGAATTTGCCAGGCAGGGAAATCCGTGCGCATTTGGTTCAGAGACGCCCGTACGGTGGTGGGCGCCGGCCTAACCGGTGCGGGAATCGCTTGATCGAGAGCGATAAAGCCGGGAACCATCAAAAGCATCAGGAGGACGGCCAAGCCACCCGTCCGCCCCGCGAGTTGGGTCCCCATGACGTCTTTTCTCCTACCTCCGACCGCCTTGGCCGCCCCCGCTGGCGTGCGCGAAAACGGAGTCAGCGCCTGCCAGCAAGGCCCTCTTCCCGCTTACCCATCCTGGTAAGCTTTAGGGGTTGACCTTTTTTTCGATAAGTAGCCCGCTACCCCCAAAGAGATCCTTGACCTTAACCGTTCCGCCCTGATCGCGGCGAATCTTGATGTTGGCCTGCGTGTTTCCGTCTTGCTTGCGGAGCAGCTTAATCCATTTTAGACTGCCGTTTTCCTGCTGCAAGGCCTGATTAACATAGGTCTGATAGGCGATGGGCACCGTTTGCAGTTTGACTCCGTAGACGATCCCCGCCGTGGTGACCGGGGTCGAGCCCTGGGTGTGATTTTGGGCATCCTGGCGGTCCTTGGAGTCCTGGGATTTGCCGCCGTCGCCGCTTTTCGCGTGGTGAAGGTCAGACGAATGGTTCCCCGACGGCGCACTGCCTAAATTCTGGTCCTTCTGTTCCGAGGAAAGGAACTTTCGCACCACGGATCCGTCGGCTTGGCTGATCTTGACATCCCAGACCTTTCCTTGATGAAGCACGTGGACATCCCACACCGCGATGCCTTGCGCATGGTCGGCCGAGACATGGATAACCGAGCCGCCACCTACTGCATCGATCGCCAATTGTCCGCCCTGGCTTGCGCTTACCGACGCGTTGGCCGGACCGGGCGTAGGCGTTGGGGAGGACGACGTTCCACTATTCGGCGTGCTTTCCGAGGAGAGCTTTTTTTGCAATACCGCTCCCGTGCTCTGAGCGACTTTCACGTCGTATACGGTGCCCGCATGGAGCACGTGAATGTCATACACGGCATGGCCTTGGTAGGTGTCGTTGGACACGTGAGTCACCCGACCACCTCCCACCGCATTGATGGCGGCCTGGTCGGCATTGGCCGTCGCAGGGGCGGTGGTCGCGAACAGGTTGCCGGTGACCACACCCGGGGCCAAGAGGCCTGCCGACGCCAGCGCGATAATCCACTTGTTTCTCATCTCTAATTTTCTCCTTTAGTTTGAACGTGTCTTTAGCCTACCGGGCCAATATGACCGCAAAGTGACAAAGTCACTGGAACCGACGATATTTCCCAAAAGATTTTTTCCGAAGGAACTGGCGGTAGCGCCCTGGCAAACATCGTCACTTGGATTCGGCGGATGTGGGGGGTCAAAGGCGGGTTGCGCCGCCTCCACGAGGGGATGGGACGATGCCGAAGGTACCCGTTATCGCCGACGGGCGGTGGGGTTTGATGTCTTCACGTCCCCCATTCAAGAAATGCGCTGAAATTTGGGGAAGCACTGGCTAACGCGAAAAAATTGCGACCTGTACAATTGAATTGCCTCCGGCTGGCTCTACCGCTCACCGTCGTGACCGAGTGACGTTCCGCCGGGATTTTCGGGTGCTGGACATTTAACCATCCCTTCTTTAAGTGTGGAGTGGGAGGGAATACCATGAACGCTAATCTTGTGCTCTCACTCCGGGATACCAACGAATCGGCACCGATGATCATTAGTATGGATATGGATCTCCCTGACACGGGGGCAAAGGTGTTGGACCGCGCCGAAGAAGCCTTGCTCACGCTCTTTCATACCGTTCTACGCGAGAGTTTCAGTGGTTTCGGCA
>JAJZZH010000174.1 GCA_021797675.1 Bacillota bacterium
GGGACTTAGGCATGGTCCGTCTCCTCCGTTTCGGTCCATGGGGGCCAAGGGGCCGTAAGCGCCGTCCGCCAATGGCGGACGAGCGGATAGAGCCAAATGGTTTTTCGGGGCAGGTGCATCGTCTTATAGCGATCCTGGCGTCCGCGCCCGAGTCTCCGCATCCCAACCAATCCAGGTATCCCGCGCCTGCAAAGCTTTGGCCGCGCTGGCGAAGAGCATGCCGCCCAGATAGCGGGGCGTTCCGGTGTCGCCATGGTTGCATTCCATGGCAACCGGTCTGCCGGGCGGACCGGCACGATCACGACCGGTCGGATGGCGGCGAGCGAGGCGTCTAGCATGAGATTGGGCATGGGCGTGCCCCGATGTTCAGGGCGGGGAAACGTGCCTCCCTGCCGTTTCGGCGGGATACGGAATCCCGGGGTGCCCTCCAGAGCGTCGAGTAATTGGTGGCACGCCTCGCGCCGCGGCTTACCCTGGAGACTCTTCCACGGTAAGTTCTCGCACAAGGTCGCCACCAATTCGGCGCGACTGAGGTTCGGAAACTGAAGGATCGTGGTCCACAGGAGGGCAATATCCGTCTCCGAAAAATGGCGATCGCCAATCCAAAAAGGCTGGTCCAACGAGATCGGCACGCACCGTCACCTCGTGTCTGCTGGATTCTCGATCCCATCATCCCAGACTTGTCCGAAAAAATCCAGTCCCCTTTTGGAAAAACTTTCGTGAATCGGACCCCTCAAAACGGCTTTCCATACGGGTTCCATATTTCATGCGTCAGTCCTGTCGTATTGTGCACGTATTCGCGGGGCTTTTTCGCCGGGGTCTCGGCTTCTGGCGGGGATGTCGTGGGGCCGGGCGAGGACGCCGTGGTCGGCGGTTCCGCGAACATCTGAGGCCGTTCTCGTTGGGGTTGTTGCTTTTTCATCCCGACATCATCGATCGAGACGTTGACCACTCGCGTGGGATCCTCATAAAATGCCTTCGCCGCCTCCAGGGGAATCCGCAAGGCTTGAGGACGCGCGGCGTTATACGCCGCGAGGGCTCCGGCAACCTGAACCTGGGGCAAGCGGGCTTCGGCCATGGGTACTAACGTGCTCATAGTGGTATTGTATGAGTACGTTTAGAGAATTCCAAGGGATCTATTAAAGACCCGATCCAATATAAATCCGCACCGGGCCCAACATTCCACTCTCCTCCTCCAGCGCATAGATTCTTCGAGGTTTTTCCCACGGTGGATCTCCCTCCTCGAAATCTCGGTTGGCTTGCATCATGTTCGACACGACGTTGGTGACTTTGACCCGGAAGATATTTGATCCTGATTTTAAGAATTCTGTGATATCAAATCGGTACGGTGGCACGATAGATGTTCCGACTAACGCATCATTCACCTCCACGGTAGCAATTTCATACACGTCGCCCAGATCCAGTACCACGTCGGCCGCAGGAATGTCGTTGGTGTTCCATTCCCAGGTGTAGTCCAGCGTCCCCGAGAAATGTCGATCCAAGCTAAGCCAGCTGGGTAGGCCCGACACCGCCCCGGATGGCCAGTGCAGTTGAATCCGTTCTTTCGGGATGTCAATACCGTCAACCAGGTTTCGGTACGTTGGCGGCACGGCGCGGCTGACCGAATTCATCGACCCGGACGCAACCGCTATCAACGCCAGCGAACGGTACGGAGGGATGGTTATCCAGGTACCCCCTGACCGGTCAAATGGCATTGCCCAATTTGCTCGCGTCAACGGATCCAGACCAACCATGGTGGGACTGTCCGCGATACCCGACAGGCGGAGCCGACCGTCTACCCGTTCATCCACGCTTTCGTTGGTAAGGAACCAAATGGCGGTACCGTCGGGCTTGACTCGGTGCAAGACTCGAAGCCCGTCGCGTCCTTTGCCCTCAAAGGCTACGCCGGGATCAATCTGATACCGCGCAAGGTACCCTTCAAGTTCGGTATGTGATGGCACGACCGACACCGTGGGACGACCGAGAAGCCGTTTGAGTTCCTCACCATCCCTCTCTCCACGGTTAGGACCGGTGACCACCAGGCTTGGAGCTCGGTACAGAAACAGGATTGGTACGTTGGCCTCGGCCAGCCGCAAGAACGTCCGCAGCAGTTCCCGCGTAATGACTTCCTGCCCCGAGACAACGATGCCTTGATAGGTCTCTCGATGCAACTGGATGGTGGAATCTTGGGGCTTGAGGTCTTCGACCAGCACGTGGGCCGGCACCAAATCGTAGTCGTACTGTATCTCCTGCAAAAATCGTTGGGTGTCTTCGATTGGGAACGCCGTACCCGCTTGGCCCATCGTACCGGGGTACAAAACCAGCAGCGGAGCCACATGGTCCCCGCCGCGGAGCCACGTGGATATCCAGTTGACGTAGGTGGCATACAGGGGAAAGTACGCCCACTGGGGATTACGTCCCCCATCGACGTAATGCGGTGGACAATCGAGATCAGGATACTGGGGATTAAATGCATGGAGCACATAATGGTTAATGCCGCGCACCGCTTGCCAATCGGTTAGCCATTTCATCGTGCGAAGGCCCAGATGCCAACCATAAGCACCAAACGTCTCGCTCATGGCCAGATCATCCTTCGCCCGGTAGACGTGCGCGGCCGAGCTGCCGAGTTTCGGAAGGCCAAAGTAGTCCCGATTTTGTTCTCCTGGCAGGACCTGATTGCACACTAAATCAATGCCGCCTTCGTCAGCGTACCGAGACACGGCAAAAAAGTCGCCCATGCCTGCCCCCAACCCTTCATGATACATAAAGCGTTCGCCTTGTCTCGGGGGTGCCTCATGCTCGAACCAATGCCCAATGTATTTCAATTGATAACGATGGCACCAGGCTTGGATAGGCTTGTGAAACGTTTCGGCAAAACTCGCGTGCAAGACCTCGAAAAAATCATACCGGAATGGGTGGGCACAGGGTTCGAGCCATAGTAATCCTAACCAGGGGAGGGCATCATAACCCTTTTTAGCGCGAAATGCAGAACGTACCCAGGGACTCCACGGGATCCGGCCATCCTCGGCGAAGTACCCGGGTTCGTCAAAGAAAAATCCGGTCAAGGGCCGTCCAAAGTACTCCCCGAGCTCCCGTTTCGAAGATTCATACACCCGATCGACAAAGGCGTCCACCGCGTGGGGATTCATGGGATCGATATAATTGTCCGACCGATCCGCGATGATAAACACGACGATCCAGTCTCCGGTGGGCACATCCCACCGCAGGGCGTGCCAAATTCCATGACTGTGCAACGCGGTCTTGCTCGCCAATCGATCACTCAGATCCACCGCTTGATTCCACTGGATGACCCCATCCCCTATCGGATACGCGAAGGCCCCCAAAATCGATGACTTGGGCTCTTCCGTAAAGGGAGGCATGATGCTGACGGACCCTTGCGGGCCTCGATAACGAATGGATTGGTAGCGGACCGACATCCGATGAAACGCAGGATCGAGTTTCTGTACGGTGTTTCCAGCGGTTCCGCTCGGAAACCATTTTTCATCGAACAGAATCACCTCGATGGCTTCATTGGCCGCCCATCCCAGAATCAATTTGAGGTCGCTCCACCACTTGGGCCCCAGATAGTCCCAATGGGGTCGCGATTCGAGAACCAGTTGCCCAATACCGGAATCAATCGCGTTTCGAAACGCCTGTCGCAATGCGTGTTCGGTTTCTGTGCCATGCAACCAGAACAGCGTTCCCAGCAAAGGATCTGCCTTCGCTAAGGGCTCTGGCAATGCAGACTTCGCCAATTTGCTTCCCTCCCTCGTTACCCTTATTCTAAACTTTCTAACCTGTCACGGTGGACTGATTGAACGTCTACAGACCAGGCCACAGATCTCTGTTCCTGGTCATGGTCTCCCCCAAGGCGCCGAGCGCGCCGCGGCGGGAAGCTCAGGACCCTGGCGTGGGTTCTTGATCGATTTCAACCCTTGAGACACGCCATTTAAGGAAGCTGGCACCCGTTGTCTCGCGTTCGACTAACCCGTCTGACGTCAACCCATGAACGACGCTGGGGCTCTGCCGGGCTCTGCCCTGTTGTCCATCCGAAGCGCGTCAAGCGCTTCGCACAGGGAAGCGAGTTTTGGAGCACCGCTCCCCACGCAGTGTAGCCCAAACGATTCAATCCGTTCCATGCGCAGACGCGACTCCGTCTCCGCAGGCAAATAATGGCATCGCATCGGAATTTTTGGATTCGCAGATTGCTATAATATCAGAATATTCCTTAAAGACATTGGTCTGAGCGTGTCGAAATGATTGAGTACGATCAAACCCGCTACCTCGGGCGAAGTCAAACGGGAGCAAGACCCCAACATCTTTCCTGCCACGGGCCCAAGTCTTGGCATTCGGTGGCCGCGTCCTCTTGGCTGGGTTGGGCACTCGGCTGCAAGCCGCCGAAACCTCGAACCGCATTGACTCCATGCCGATACGCCATTGCGTTGTTTGGCAATTCCCCCGATGCGGCGGGGCCGTCGACCACAGTACGAATCACCGTCCCGCGCGACCAGTCCAAAGCTCACGCTGGTACCTCACGCGTTTCTTCAGGGCGCTCGTGAACGTGCCCCTACGTATTGCCTTCCCGGAGTCTTACCCCGGAGGGTTATGGCCTGGACATCGCTTTGTTTGCGCTTAGCCCGAGACCTCACGGCCTCGTGACCCAAAATTCGGTTCTCTGCGGAGGAGCGGTCCTTGCAGAGGCCGCAATTGCCCCGACTCGAAACGATCAGCTTATCTTGGCGCGCCGAAACTCAAGTTATCAGTCTTTGGATGGTCCTGACCAGGTTTGCTCGAAACCTCGCGACCGAGTATGCTATTCGCACGTCAAGCCGTTAAGCGTTGCTGGATAGCACTGTCGTCAGCCTCTATTCCCGAATGAATTCTGCTAAGACCCGCACTGCTGTTCCGGCAAAGTATCACAAGCTCCAGTGTTTTTCGATTTGACTATTAATACAAAATGTTCTATAATAAGCTGTAAGGATATCGTACGATGGAAGGACGCCCAGGATTAGAAAGCGGTTGGATTCTCCCTTCAAGTATCTTGGTGACATCGCCGCTTTTCGGAGGCGGCGACGGTGTGTCGGTCTAACTCTCTCAAGTGCTGCTGACTTCATCTTCTCCCTAAAGAAACGAGGACCGCGTTATGGATGATAAAAACGTCACTCAACAAGAAACCAAAACCATCGTCGATTCTGGTAACACGATTCAAAAAACCACGGCTTTGGAAACCACTTCAAGCTTTCCGAGACAAGTGTTAATCTCGCGTATTACCCAGTATGTGTTCGGCGTGCTGTTAGTGCTGTTAGCCTTGCGATTCGTCCTCGGCGTGCTGGGTGCAAACCCGCTCAGCGGGTTTGCTAGCTTCATCACCGGCGTCACCGGCCCGTTTACCGCACCCTTTTATGGTCTCTTCGGCCAGTCGACTTCGAACGGGGTGGGGCACCTTGAGATTTATACGTTGGTCGCCATGGCAGTCTATGCCCTCGTCGCCTGGGGAATAGCCAAGGCAGTCACCATCAACCGCGCTTAAGCCGCACCGCAGGAATTGGACGTAACGCATGGCAACAAGGCTAACCGGGCCGAAGGTTAGCCTCTGCACAACACCCCATGCAACGGGATCCGAGAACGCCTTCTCACTGGCAGCCCAACTGGGGAGTTTTAGCCAAGAAGGAGTATCGCCACCGAGTAGGCCGGAGGAATCCCTTCTCCATCTCCGGGTAGAAGGGTTGCCGTCCTCGGGCAACCCGACCTTCACGGAACCACGCGTGCGGATTGTCGGAATATATAGATATCCGAACATACATGATCGGTTAAGTCAGGTGGTGGGGTTCGGGCCCTGAAATCACGAGGACTATTGCCGATGAGACGGGTCGTGGCTGTCGAAAATAACCTCAGGATGGTCGTTTTCCTCCCTCCCCTGATGCCATACCTGACTTATCTGGGGATGTAGTTATCCGAAACATCGGGCCCAGATGGGGCCACTCACGATAGGCATTGAGCATCGTCGTGGTGCAGACGACCCGCGTTTGTATGCGGCCATACCCTTGGTCGCAGGTGGTGAGCCGCGGGCAAAAATCCTCGAGGTCGAGGGCCTCGATCGCTTCATAACCCCTTGGGACTGTTCAGTTGCTGCGCGGTCTCCCAGGCCTTGTTCGGATCTCGGCGAGCCACCGCTGCCACCACACTCGTCGCGGATGCTTTAATTCCCAGGATTATGGCCTGTCTTGCGGTGTGCAACCAAGAAGCCCTCATTAGAGCGCAACCATATCGAACCATTCGCGAGAGTCTGTAATGCCACCCCCGGAGCCAGCACCTTGCCAAGCGGTTTGGACTTTCAAGCGGGTCGCATTGCCCTCGCCCGCTCCTGCCCCATTATAGGCTCGTTGTCTCCCCTCGACTCATCCCCTCGCCGCTGGCCTGCCTCCGTCCACAATTGTCCCCGTCTGCTGGAGCGCGGCAATTTCCTCTTCGCTAAACCCCGATTCCGTCAAGATTTCTACGCTCTGCTGGCCAATGCTCGGCGCCAGCCGGTCACAAACGGCCGGCGACCGTGCAAAGCGGATGGGCTGTCCAATCAACGCCATGGTCCCATACCGCGGATCCTCCACCTCAAAAATCATCCCGCTGGCAGCCACCTGGGGGTCGGTCAACGCCTCCGGCAGCGTGTTCACCTTGGCGGCCCACACATCGTCGGCCAACAAGATGTCAAGCATGGACAGGTCACATTCCGCCAAACGCCCCTGAATCAGCGCGGTCGCGGCCGCCCGCTCAGAAAAGGCGCGACCGCCTTCACGATACGCGGCCAGTTCAGGCACGTCCAAAATCCGCGCCAAGACGCCCAAATCGTTCATTGCTACGGCCAGATAGCCGTCGCGCAGCCGGTACACGCCGAACGGCGCGCCATGCCACGGCGCTCCCGGCACCCCCTGGGGCCGCTCCACCAAGCCGCCCAGGTTCAACCAGGCCACCGCTTCTTCACATTGAACCGCGATCAAGCTGTCGAGCAGATTGAGCCGCACCAACTGCCCCTGACCTGTGCGCATGCGGTAGGCGTAGGCGACGAGGATGGCAATCGCCATATACAAAGCACCAAACGTATCGGCGATCGAAAGCGCGGTCGGAATCGGGGGCAGGTCCGCCATACCGGTGCTTGCCGCGACTCCCGCCACCGCTTGCACCAAAAGATCCTGTCCCGGGCGATCGACGTAGGGACCCGCGAATCCCCATCCGCTGCCTTCGACGACGATGATGTCCGGTTTGAGCTGAGAGAGAGCTTCGTAACCCATGCCGAGCCGATCCATAACCCCTGGCCGAAAATTGCTCACCACCACGTCACAGGTTTGGGCCAACCGACGTGCGGTCTCTGCCCCCCCCGGCGCCTTGAGGTCCAGCGCAATGCTCCGTTTATTGCGGTTCATCGCCAGGAAAAACGGACTCACATCTCCGACCAAGGTGCCTTGGTAAGTCAGACCTCGCTCCCATTCGCCCGACGGCTTTTCGACCTTGATAATGTCGGCCCCCACATCGCCCAGAATCTGGGTGGCAAACGGCCCAAATTTCATTTGCGTGAAGTCTAGCACGCGCATTCCGGCCAGGGCCTTTTCCGTCTCCATTTCCAAGGGGGGAACGGGCTCGTGCGCAGTCTTCGGAGCTATACGCATTGATCGTCTCCTCTCGATTGCCCGCGTCGGGCGACCAGCAACAGGTGATCGCACCCTAGCACCACCTCCTGGCGCTGGTTGACGACCTCCAGCCGTTCCACCACCAACCCGAGTTCGGGACGTTTTGGGTAATCCCGTTTGTCATGCACGCGAATCCGCACCGTGAGCGTGTCCCCGATATAGACGGGACGGACGAACCGGATCCGATCGTAACCGTAGGTGAAGGCGACGGGATTGATCGCGCCCGCCCCCATGCCCACGGCAACACTGAAAATCAGCGTGCCGTGGGCTATCCGCTGCCCAAATTCCTGGGTTTTGCACCACTCGGCGTCCATGTGATGCGGATAAAAATCGCCGGTTTGGCCGGCGTGCAAGACAATGTCGGTCTCGGTAATCGTACGGCCCACGGTTTCGCGCTGGGCACCCAGCGTATAGTCTTCGAACCACTCAGGATTCGTCATGATTGGCCTCCTTCGTATGCTTGCGGTACAATCGATTGAGCGCGGTCAGCATTGCACGCGGCGAGATTACCTCGTCGAGCCCTTGGCGAACAGCCTGGGCAGCCGCGGCTTGAAAGGCGGGATATCCCGGGCACCGGGGGCGTACGAAGGCTGCTTCCACGGTAATCCGGGTGTCGCGGAAAAAGGCCGGACTCGCCGCGCCAATCCAGGCGGCCCGGGCCGCCGGCTGGCCCCCTGTGCGCAAAACCAGCCCTTGTTGCACAGAGGGACTCGCCAAATAAGCCGCAAATCGCACCGCCGCTGCACGCGAGGACGAGAACGCCGAGACCCCAATGCCTACCCCGCCCAAAACCGATCCGATGCCACCGCCGTCCGGATCGGGCGCAAGTCCGCGAAACGTGACTGCCGTCTTGGCACATCCTGTCCGCGCATACTGGACGTAGCCGAACACCCAGGGTGCAAATCCCCGCCCGCTGTCGCCGAGCGATTGCATGAGGGCAATCGGATCCAAACTGCCCTCGTGCCGGCTAGACAGTGCCCACAGCCGAGCGAGCGCTGCCCAAGCAGTCTCGCCGACAACGGGATCGATGCCGGAACGGCTCCAAAATCCGTCGCCGGCCAGGCGGTGACACAGGGCCAAAAACAACATCAATGCGTGTACCGGGTGGTCAGGAACAGCCAATCCGGTTGGGGGCTCACTCCGACCGGAACTGGCCCACCGCCACAGCAGGTGCCAGCGCACGTCGAGATCCCCGGCATCCTCGGCCCCCGCCGCCATGACCTGGGCGGCCGCGTCGACCGGGAGCCCCCATTGGTGTCCGTTCCACCAGTAACTGGCGAACGTCCGGCCAATCGCGTTGTGGCGCACGGCGTCGAGCTGACTGCCCTCCATCCATTCGTCGAGCGGCAACAGCCACCGCCCGTCGGCGGCGTCGCCAGTAAAGGGATGGTCAAACAAGATCACATCGTACGCCTTCGCCAACTGGCTAATGGGAAAGGCCTCAAAGTCTCCCAACGGACGCGTATCCCAAAGCACTACCACATCGGGATTCAGCAGATGATACGTTTCCGCCGCTGCCCAGGCCGGGCCCATCCCCCGCGGATGGTTCCAGCCCATCGCGCGCAGCATCCTCGGTTCAGCCATTCCTCATCCTTCCAGCGACGTAACCGCGTGGTGCTGAAAGACTCGGTGTCATCGAACAACGCTCACCCGATATTTTGCGTCCGCTCACGGAAGCAACTCCGCGAGCGCCACAATCCGTTTTGCTTGAGCCGAACGCATCGCTGCAAACACCGTGGCCAACGTCGCGCAATTGTCCTCCACCGACAGGGTGGGGGCCGTGTTTTGGACGATTGCGGTCATGAGGTCGGCCATCGGACCGGAAAAGGCGTCGGGCACCCACCGCCGGGTGATCCGGGGCCGATGGGGTAAAGACGCCCCGTCCCTTTTGCTCCAAAACTCAAAGCTATCCGGACCGCCCTCAGGGTAATTCTCCCAGATGCCGATCGTGCCCTTGGCCATCCCCTCCACCCCCTCGCAGCGCACGGTCGCATAACGGTCGGGGGACTCATTGGTGTGATGGTCATGGATAAAGGCAATCAAGTCATCGGGGTACTCCATCGACAGGAACAACTGGGTCTCGCCGCGGGCGGGCTGACCCCCGACCCGGCCGGTCCGAGCATACACCCGCGTCGGCGTTCCAAACAACAACCGAAAACTGTCGATGAGGTGAATCGTGTTGTATGGCCCCAGCAAATAAGGCTCTGAGAGCAGCCAGGGCCACTGCCGCCAGTCGGTATAGACGCTGACCTGCATCGAGGCCTGGACCGGAGTCCCCAACAGTTTCCGCTCGAGGAGGAGCGATAAGCTCCGGATGACTGGGGTCCAGCGCATTTGTTGGTTTACCGCCACTTTGCACCGTGGATGGGCGGCCACCAGCCGCATCGTACGCTGCACCCCTTCCCACGTCGGGGCCAAGGGCTTTTGGCACAAGACGTGTTTGCCCGCCGCCAACGCTTGCTCGAGGATGGCGTACTGACTCGGTGCTGGCACCGCAATGTCGACGATGTCTACCGTCGGATCGTCCAGCAGTGCCACCACGCTCGGGTAAATTTTTTCTAGACCAAACCGTCTGCCGGTCGCCTGGGCTCGCTCGCCGTGGACGTCGTAAATCCCGCGCACGCGAAGACCCACCTGTCGATAGGCCGGAAGGTGGGCAGCGTTCACAATCGCGCCCGCCCCGATCACCCCGATCCCTAAATGGGTGGCGCCGTCGGGAAACGTCGGGGCCAACGCGGCATTCCAATCCTCGGGCAATCCATCCATCAGGTTTCACTCCTCCCCGCTAAAATTGCTGACACCTCTTCCGCCGCCTGCTGAAGACAGCCCTCCCGACCGACTCCGTCGAGCGCCCGCCGCATCATGGTATTGAGCACAGCGTTTATCGCCGGATATTGCGGCAAGGCAGGCAGCGTCCGCGCCTGCCGATGCAGCGCTTCCACCATCCGGTAGGGTGGAAAGCGACGCTGAATGTCGGCATCCCGCCACGTGGACCGCCGGACCGCGTGCCCTCCGGCCAACGCGGTGAGGCGGTCCATCTCGGGACGGGCCAGATGGCGGATGAACTGCCAGGCCGCGTCAGGATCGGCGGAGGTCACCGGAATTGTCAGCACCCAGTACGTATTGAGGGTTACGTGTCGCCCCGCGGACCCTTCCCCGCGCGGTATGGGGGCCAGTCCCACCCGGCCGCGGACGGCCGAGGAGAACGCCTCGGCGGTGAGCGCAAAGCCGATCCAATTCCACATGATCGCCCCTTCCCCCGCGGCAAACGCCGCTCCCGCACGGACGCTGTCGAGCCCACGACAGGTGGGGTTGACCAATCCTTCATCGAACAGATCGCAATAATAGTCGAGGGCCTTGCGTCCCGCATCACTATGAAAACTCGCACGACCTTGCTGAATCACTTCGCCGCCCCGACTCCACAGCTGAAGCAAAAAATCGTAGACCAGATTATGACCGTCGGGAAAGGCCCCCACTACCGCCCCGAACCTGCCCTCGTTCGGCCGGGTAAAGTGGTGCGCCACCTGTGCAAAATCGGCCCAGGTCTCGGGTGGCTTGAGCTCCTGACCAAACCGACGCGCGAACGCCTGGCGTTCCCGGCTGTCCTCCAACCAATCGCGGCGGTAAAGCAACACCTCTGGGCCGTCGTGATATGCGACGCCGTACACCGCGTCGCCCTGGGACTGCAAGCCACGCAAGCTGAGCGGCCAGTCGTCCGGCCATCCTGGCGGCGGATCGTGGGCCAGGTACCGACTGAGCGACACCAGCCGGCCGGCGGCGATGAGTTGCGGCAACCAGTCGGTCGAGCAGAGAAAGACGTCTATCCACGGCTCCGGTCCGTCGGTGACCATCATCCGCTCGACCTGCTCTATGGGATAAAATTCCGGGATTACCTCAATCTCGGGGTGGCTCGCCGCAAACGCGGCAATCTGGTCGGCAAAGCTCCGCCGAAATCCCTCGAATTCCCGCACTAACAGTCTCAGCGCCACTGCCGTTGTCCCCTTCCCGCCCACCGTGGGCAAAACACTTCCCAATGGCTACACTACGAGCAAAAGCAGGGCCTCGGGCCTCACCCCAGAGCATACAGACCACCGGCACCGCATCGGCTAGCAACCGCCGTGTACTCACGGGCCGTCAGCGTATGCCGGTAAGGCTGCGAGATATAGATGTTGAAATTGCAAATAGACATCAATGTTTCCACGGAGAAAAAACGGACACTCTACCGGGGGCCGATCCTTGACAGGCTCCGGATCGGACAAGGCCCTGTTCACCTGCTCGCCGAGGCCCAAGCGGGCAAGAGCGTGCAACAATGAACGCCGTTCCCAATCGTCTTTGGGGAGACGAGGGCCGTTCACGATGCGACCCAAGATCCTTCGGCCACGTGCCCGAAAGCCACGATCCCGTTGAGCCTCTTCGTCTTCGACACCCATTGTCGGTTGCTCCCTTTGCTGATCTTAGCGTGTTCGGCCACCCATGTTCGGTTGCTGACCTATCGCCGTAATGTATACCATATATGATAATACGGTTCGGCAAGCTAGACGTCAACGTCGAACATCAGTCAAGGTGACTCAGTCGCAGAGCGGCCTTCGCCCATCTCTTGAAGGATTGCCGTGTTCCTCCACGTAAGCGAATCCCCTGCCTTCCCCGGTCGCTATCCCGACCTTAGGTCAGCGCTTTTGACCGCTCAATAACATGGAACCTGGATCGGGTCCCATGTTATTGGCAATTGAGCGTACGAGCCACGATCGAAGGCCCCCCTCCAATCGTCCCGTAGCCCCGTCGACGATCCAGGGAGCTCCTCGAACCAACGTGCATGCCTCAAGCCGCGTCGACCGGACGGTCGAGTAGGTCATGCTCTGAGGATTTTGCCGTCCGGCCGTGCAGAGATCGCTGCATTTCTCCCCCCGATGGCTTGAGTGACCCGATGGCATGGACAGGGCCGAACACTGGATGAAGGTCCGATTGCGATCGAACTGACCCATCAACTGCTCAACAGACGGTAGCGCTTCGGTTCCCCGTTGGCGTCCAATTCCGCACGCAGAAACTCCCGATCTGGAAAAGGCCTCAACAAGTTGACTTGTTCATATATGATATCGTATATTGAAAATGAGATCTGGGGAATGTCCTGAATCATTGAGCAAACGTCTAATCCACACACCCTACAACGGGCATGGGTGTCGATCATCATATTTCTTAACTATGCATCATTGAACGAAGCGGGGTGTTCAACGTCGGCCATGCATCAGCGTGGCTGTGTGGGGTTCCGGCATTTTACCAGTGGCTGAGCGGCGGACGGGCACGTTCCGTCAGGCCAATAATCTGCCGCAATAAAATCCCCAGCGGAAATCGGAAGGAGATTTTGCACCAGTGAAGACGATTGGCATCATTATGAACGGCGTCACCGGCCGCATGGGAACCCGTCAACACCTAGAGCGGTCTCTCGTTGCCATCCGGAATCAGGGTGGGATCGCATTGCCCGACGGCGATCGGCTGATGCCGGATCCGATTTTGGTCGGCCGTAATCCGGAAAAGCTGCGCACCCTGGCCCAAATTTACCAGATTGACCGCTGGAGCACCGATGTCGACGCATGCCTTGGCGATCCCTATTACGAGATCTATTTTGACGCGCAGAGCACCGTGCGCCGGGCAGCGGCCATCTCGGCGGCGATTGCCGCCGGTAAGCACATCTATTGCGAAAAGCCTACAGGGGTCAACCTGAGCGAGGCGCTTGCCCTCTATCAATTGGCGCAAGCCAAGGGCGTCAAGCACGGCGTGGTGCAAGACAAATTGTTTCTGCCTGGGTTGATCAAGCTGAAATCCCTCGTCGACCAAGGCTTTTTTGGCCGCATCCTCTCCGTTCGCGGCGAGTTCGGCTACTGGGTGTGGGAGGGCGACCAACAGCCGAGCCAACGGCCGTCGTGGAACTACCGCCGGGAGGATGGCGGTGGCATCACCGTCGACATGCTATGTCACTGGCGCTACGTCCTGGACCACCTGTTCGGGGACATCCAAGCGGTCTCCTGTCTGGCGGTTCGCCATATTCCCCAGCGTTGGGACGAAGAAGGCGTCCCCTATACGGCCACGGCGGACGATGCAGCGTATGCCACCTTCCGCCTAGACGGCGACATCATCGTCCATATGAATTCGTCGTGGTGTGTGCGGGTCAATCGCGACGAACTCTTGGAACTGCAGGTCGACGGCACGGAGGCCAGTGCAGTGGCGGGACTCCGCCATTGCAAGATGCAACATCGCACCATCACCCCCACCGCTATCTGGAACCCGGATCTGCCGGACGCCCATGCCTACTCCGCACAATGGATGGAGGTTCCCGCAACCGGGGAGCCGGAGAATGCCTTCAAGCGACAGTGGGAGCTGTATTTACGCCACGTGGTACTCGATGATCCGTTCCCCTACGATCTGTTAGAAGGCGCCAAAGGAGTGCAACTTGCGGAATTGGGCCTGTTGTCGTCCGAGCGCCAGGCCTGGCTGGACGTCCCCGCGATCGGCGTCGCGTCACTGTCCGGGACGAGGTCCTGACCATGCCGAAGACACTCCGGCTGCCGCGGGCCGACGGTACCATCACCCGCTATCGTGTGCTGGGCGAACCGGTCCCCCAGATCAAAGGGCCGCCCTTTCGGACGCGAGCGGCCTACGCCGCTGCGCATGTGGTAGTGGACCCACTCGCCAACCTCTCCCCGTCCCTCGGCGCTGCTCTCGACTGGAAGGCCACCCTCGCCTACCGGCGGTATTTGTGGTCGCTGGGCTTTGGGGTGGCCGAGGCAATGGATACGGCGCAGCGGGGCATGGGCCTGACCTGGGCGCACGTTCAGGAACTGATTCGGCGTTCGGTAGCCGAGGCACGCCGCCTCGGCGCCCCCATCGCCTGCGGCGCCGGCACCGATCAACTGCCGCCAATCCATCCGGCAACGCTCGATGCGGTACGGGCGGCGTATGAGGAACAATGCGCCTTCATCGAAGGGGTCGGCGGCCGGGTTATCTTGATGGCCAGCCGCGCCCTCGCCCGGGCAGCCCGCACACCGGACGACTATGCGAGCGTGTACGGAGCGATCTTGTCGCAGGTCTCCCGGCCGGTCATTTTGCATTGGTTGGGAGAGATGTTTGATCCCGCCCTCCATGGATACTGGGGACACGAAGATCTCGCCCAGGCGATTGACTCCTGTCTCGACCTCATCCGCCAATATAGCGAAAAAATCGAGGGCATCAAACTGTCCCTCCTCGACGCAGATCTCGAAACGGCTCTGCGGCGGCAGTTGCCAGAAGGGGTAAAGTTGTTCACTGGTGACGACTGGCATTATCCCGACCTCATTCTGGGCGACCCAACAGGGTACAGTCACGCGTTGTTGGGGATTTTCGACGCCATCGCGCCGGTGGCCGCCACCGCCTTAAGAGCCCTCGATGCCGGGAATGTCGACACGTATCGGTCGCGAATGGCGTCGACCCTTGCCTTAAGCCGGCACATCTTTGCGCCGCCAACCCAGTTCTACAAAACGGGTTTGGTGCTGCTCGCGTATCTGAACGGCCACCAATCGCACTTTAAAATGGTGGGCGGCTTGGAGAGCATGCGGTCTACCGTGCATCTAGCGAAAGCCTTCATCCTTGCCGACCAAGCCGGATTACTCGCCGATCCCGACCTGGCTGCCGCGCGCATGCACCCCTTGTTGACGCTGGCGGGGGTATCTCAGGAATGAACATAGACCGGCTAAGTTTGAACCAGATTACCACCAATTACTGGAATGTCGCCGAGGCGGTCGCAGGCTCAAAAGCAGCCGGCATCAGATGGATTAGCCTTTGGCGCGATAAGGTTGCTGAGGCGGGAGTTCACGAAAGCGTCCGCTTGGTGCACAATGCGGGCCTGAAAGTGTCCAGTCTCTGTCGCGGAGGGATGTTTGCAGCGGCGACCGCTACTGAACGCTCCCAACGCATTGCGGACAACCGGCGGGCCATCGACGAAGCCGCCGAGCTCGGCGCCGAGGTCCTCGTCCTCGTATGCGGACCCGCGCCCGACAAGGACATCGGTCGCGCGCGGGACCAGGTTGCGCAGGGCATCGAAGCCATCCTGCCCTACGCAGAAGCGGCTCACATCCCCTTGGGCATCGAGCCGCTCCATCCGGTGTTTGCCGGGGACCGATCGGTGATTGTCACCCTGGCCGAGGCGAACAATCTGGTCTCCCGCTTCGCTTCGCCGGTATTGGGGGTGGTCATCGATGTCTATCATGTCTGGTGGGATCCGAACGTCTATCAAGAAATCCAGCGCGCAGCGGGGCACATTCTCGGATTTCACGTAAACGACTGGGTGCTACCCATGGGAATTCCGCTCACCGCCCGAGGCCTGATGGGCGACGGAGTGATTGACATTCCGCGCCTTAGCCAAGCAGTGCTTGCAGCAGGATACCAGGGACCGATCGAGGTGGAAATCCTCAACCAAGAAATCTGGGCCCGTCCGTATCCTGCCTTATTAGAGGACATCAAAACCCGTTTCGTCGTGCATGTCTAGTCCGCTAGGATAGTCCACGGGAAGGAGATTTTGCCGTGCAGGAAGCGCTTGGATTCGCGGTCATTGGGTGCGGCGAGGTCAGCCAGCTGCACCGCGAGCAGATTCGTCAGCTCGCCGACGCGCGGCTGGTCGCGGTGTCGGATATCTCCGCCGAGAAGGCCAAGGCGGTGGGGAAACGGGAACAGGTCGATTGGTACGCTGACTACCATGAGATGGTCCAACGGGACGATATCGATGTGGTCAATATTTTGACCCCGAGCGCCACTCATGCGGACGCTATGGTGGCCGCCGCTCGCGCCGGCAAGCACGTCATCGTTGAAAAACCCATCGACGTGACCGTGACGCGCGCGGAGCAGGCGATCGCCGCCTGCCGCGAAGCTGGCGTGAAATTGTGTGTCATCTCCCAGCATCGCTTTGACCGATCCACGATGCGCGTCAAACAAGAAGTAGACCGAGGACATTTTGGCCAGTTATTTCTCGCCCAGGCGAGCGTCCACTGGTTCCGCGGGCCGTCGTATTTCGACACCGTCCCGGGCCGCGGCACTTGGGCGATGGACGGCGGCGGAGTGCTGATGATCCAGGCACTGCATACCATCGATATCATGCAGGATCTTCTGGGCCCGGTAGAGAGTGTCTTTGCCCGCACCGCCATCGCCACCCACCCGCATATTGAGGTTGAGGACGTGGCGGTGGCTACGCTGGCGTTTGAGAGTGGGGCGCTCGGCACGATTACCGCCACCACCGGCGCCTTCCCCGGGCTCTCGACCCGGCTCGAGATTTTCGGCGAGGACGGATCCGCCATGATTGAGGATGATCGACTCCGGAAGCTCTACCTCCGTCCCCATCGCGATCCTGGCGAGATGTTTGGTGCAAGCGCCGATAACGTGGCGCCTGACGAAGACGCCGTCGACTTCGGCAATGCCCACCGCCGCCAACTTGCGGACATGTTAGATGCTATTCGCCACGACCGGGAACCTAAGGTCAATGGAGAAGAGTCCCTCAAGGTACTCAAGCTGATTTTGGCCCTGTACGAATCGGCACAAACTGGAAAGTCGGTAACCTTGGACCATTAAAGTGGTCGGTGTCGACCGCAGGTCGCGTCAACTGATGCGGAAACGCTTGGTAAGGCACCAACGAGCAGTTTATTCGCGTAACCGATGGCGGTTGGTAGCAGCCTATGGAGAGGTTTCCACGGATTGCCAGGTCAGAGGCCTCTGGGCAAACGAAGAAAAGGCGAACCGAACCAACACGCCCGTAACCTTGTGTTCCGCTCAAGGTATAACAAGTGGCTACCGGCAAGACTCGATCCGCCTGGAAGGCGTGATAAAGACGGCGGAGAGCAAACCATTCAGAGACCTGATTCTGCCGCGAGCACCTTTGATCAGATTCTCGATAGCGCTTCATTGATGTTCGGTAACGAGCGCTGGGCACTTGCTTTTCCATGACTCGAACACCCCGGGCGGTTATGCCATTAATTCTGGGCGTCCACGTTTTGTGTCGCCAAACGATCTAAATAGTCGCGCAATGCCCCTTGATTATGCACTTTGACCAATTGTTCGGTCGCTTCAGCGTTTCTCTGTCTTGCCGATTGAACGATTTCATGATGCTCTTCCTGTGAATGGAAAAGTCGATGAACCACAATCTCTTTGAAAAAATAGCGCCGCACGCGATTCCATCGATCAAGCACCCGCTGATTCATTTCAATCAGCATGGGCATATCGGTCGCGGCTGCGAAGGCCTCATGGAACGTAGCGTTCAGGTCGCCCCAGTCCTCATAGCGTTCATCCCGTAACGTCGCATCCATCTTTCCGAGGATCGTCTCAATCTCAGCCATCTTGTCTGCAGTCAGTTTCTGCACTGCAACTCTGGCGGTTACGGCTTCTAGCCCTTCCTTGGCTGTGAAAATTTCAACAACCGAAGAACGGGTAATCGGTGCGACTACGGCACCAATATGGGGCCGATGTTCCACAAGGTTCTCCGAATTCAGAAGGCGCAGGGCTTCGCGTACAGGAATAGGACTCACGTTATACTCGTCCGCGATGGCTTGGATCACCAGCCGGTGTCCAGGCGGCAGCTCGCAGTGCATGATTCCATCGCGCAACGCGTGATAAACGAACTCTTGCTTGGTGTTAAATGAGAACTTGGGTCTGACCGGAACATCCACGCAAAACCCCTCCCACAATCGTTACGGGCGTTGCCCGCCGAAAAGCTCACGCTGGCTAGTCTGTGATCGACCGATCCCATTAAGATCATGGTACAGCAGTGATATCATATATGGCAAGGATTTCGACTTGCACCATTCGGGGTGCTCGGGGCCCCGCCTGTCGCCTGCAGTTTTTTGCGCTGTTCGACACTCGGCACGGGGCAAAGCGATCCGGCCAGGTCCCATTGGCACCTCCCCCGAATCCCAGTGATTCTTTGGGTTGACAATCCCACGCCCAGCTAGGGATTCTACGATAATCGCGAATAAACCGGAATCATCACGATCACATCACCTATAGTAACCCTTGGTCGGGGTACCCCTGTGTCCATGGTCAATCGATCCCATTCGTCCTCCTGTCTGGTGCCAGGATGCCTGGCTCTCCACAGGCACGAGATCGGATCCCGGTAGGAATGTCGAACCAGGTCACTTCGTGTCCGGAGCCATCTGCCGCGCGCATGGACGGAGTCTGTCCGTAGGGCATTTTTGCCAAAGGGGTGCGTCTTGACCGAAGAAACGCAGAAGATTTCCCTTACGATGATCCCCCAAGCGGTCACCGACGGTATAATAATTAACATACCAATAGGCACGATAGGGTGGTTAGCGAAGCGGGCAATCCGCCATTCGACACGAAATTGCCGCGAAGCACCGCCCGGTTTATACATTCGGCACGCTGAGGAAGGGATAGGGGGCACCCCCATGGACGCGAATCTTAAACGGCTTTTGGACGCCCAGGATGGCATTGCTTCATCGATGGCTGCCGTCGATCCGGAGACCCTGTGGCTAGCCGTGAAGTACCATCTGGCTCCCTTGGCCGACCGTCTGGCCAATGACTTCCGGCGGTTCACCAGCGGCGCCTGGACCCTCGCGGTCTACGTGACCCAGTCTCCCGGACCATGGGCAGAGTGGCATGGTGAGAACGAACGGTGGCACGCCGTGTGGGCGACTCGGGGAAAGAGCCGGATTGCGGAATTTTATCTCCCTGCTCCCTCCACGGACACCGCGCTGCTCGCCCTTCCCCACCGGCCACCGGAGCCGTTTGACTTGAGGGATCCCGATCCGGACCAAATTGGCCGTCTGATCGATAGGGCCACGGAAATCTTGCGGTTGGGTGACCACGCGGCCATCTCCTCCCACGAGGCCAAAATCCTCACCGCTCGCCGGGAAAGGACGCGATAATGCCGTGCGCAACCGACTAGTAGCGGGCTTGTTAGCCATCTTCTTGGGCTGTTTTGGCTTACACAAATTTTATCTGGGCAAGACTGGGCAGGGTGTGCTGTACCTGATTTTCTTTTGGACCGGAATCCCCGCGTTCGTTGGTTTCATCGAAGGCATCGTATATCTCGCCATGTCCCAGGAGGCGTTTGACGATCGTTATAACCACGGGATCTCCAGCAATGGCAGCGGCGTTATGAATCAGCTGGTCAGACTCAAGGAGTTAATGGACAGCGGTATTATTTCGCCGTCGGAATATGAGGAACGCCGTCAGAAGTTGATTAGTCGAATCTGAGCAGGTGCCTCCGATCGCGCACGCCTGGGTTTCCCGCCCGCAAAGCTGCCGGTTTCCCGAGCCAACCCGGCACGATCAGCAATGCCTTTGCTGTGCCCAGAAGACGGCCGATGGCATGGCCGTCTTCTCCGGTAGTGCACGGAAGTCGGCGTCGGACACGGGCGCCGCTGCCAACCATCTTGGCCGATGGCACGGTGCCACCGCGGATACGCATGGTGGGCCCACTCGCTTTCGCGGTCGAAGGTTGGCCGTCCGAGAGCCAACGGCTGGCATCCCACGGTTCAGGGGGGCAGCTGCAACCGCGGGGGCGATTCCGACCCATGGTTGTTTGGACGCTGTGGTTGGCTTTCGGGCGGACGCCGTCGATCAAGGGTTTTGGCGCGCTCGCCCGTGATTGGTCGTGGGAATGGGAGGTGGGGCGCATCATTCGCCGACGCGGCCGTTGGTTGGCCGGCGTTACTGCCGCGGTGATGCTGGCGTTTCCGGTGCTTTCTGTCATCGGACCGCCAACGTCCACGGTCACCGGTAGCAACTGGGCCGGCTACTTTTTCCCTGCGGGAGCCTACCGGTCCATTGGCGGGCAATGGCAAATGCCGCGCATCACGTCCGCTCATCGGCCGGTGGGAGCCCTCAGTATCTGGATCGGCCTACAGAACACGGCTGCTCTGGTACAAACGGGCACGGCCGAAATCGCGGGCAACTCGCCTACGACCGTCCTCTTTTGGGAATATTACCCGGCCACCTACCCGCAGGACGCGCTTCCTGAAAACGAAGCTGAGACGCAGCCAGGCGATCACATGGCCGCGTATATCCGCACGGACGGCCACGGACGCTGGCAGCTCTGGGTCGAAGATCTGAACACGGGCGCGGTGTTGACGAAAACCTTGCACCACGTACAGCTGGGATCCGAACTCAAGCCCGAATGGATGGTCGAAGACAGTGGAAGCTCAACCCGCCCCTTGGCCCCCTTTACCCCCATCCGATTTTCCCGGCTCACGGTGAATGGCATCCGCGTCAACCTTAATCAGGGGGCGGTTGCCGAATCCATGCTGCAAGGGCGACACCTCTATGCGAGCACGTCATCCCCCGCGGCGAGCGGAACGGCATTCGCCGTGGGCTACCGGGCCGCGATGCCGCGACTCACCGGTTTCGCACGACCCCGCTCTGCCCTAATCGACGTCGTAAGTCCCCTGAAGGCCTTACCCGGCCGCACGGTGACGATTTTGGGCGCAGGGTTTGGCCGCCGGCCGGGCCGCGTTGAGCTGGGATCACGCCGCCTGCCCACCTTGTCTTGGTCCCCCGCAACCATCCGAGCCCACATCCCGCGCTCGGCAATCCGGATTGGCCAAGTGCTCCAAGTCGTCACGGCCCGCGGGATCCGGGCAGCCTTCAACGTCCGTTTGCGAAGAGGCTGACCCGCAACCGGCGACCGGTATATCGTCCACCAAGACCGGGGATCGGTGACCTGCTGGAGATCCGGTGAAATATATCGAAACGCGGAGATAATTGGTTATAATGAGAAGCGCGAAGCACAGGTGAAGCATTCGGTGAACGCCAGATCAGTCGAGTTCGCTTCTCGGACCATGGCCCGGGTCCTTGCCAGACCGCCCAGGCAGCGGACCTGCTGGTCTTCAAAGGCCGGCCGCGATCATGGCTGGTCACCGATGATACCTGCCAAGAGGGCACGCTTCCGCGGCTTGGCCCGCAGCCAATCCATGAGCTCGGCGGCACGAACGTGCCATCAGGTCGGCGCAACCGACCGACCCGAGACTCGTCGGCGACGGGACAGCGCCGAGTGTTGAGCCTTAACGGATAGCAACGAAAGGAGACCCAGGTGGCGTGGGATCCGCGCAGTGCGCGGCCAATTCGCCACCGAATCGATAATGAATCGTTTTCGGCTAAGCTTCTTTTATCTGGTGGCCGCTGTGCTGGGGGTGATATCCGCAGGGATTAGCCTTACCGTGGTCAACCTGCATCACGGGGTCGCGCCGTCATGGATCGGCTACCTGTTTGACCTGCTTATCGCCATCACCATCTTCGTCGCCGGTCGGTACGCAAAGGTGGAGAGCGGCCATCCTGCTAAGGTAGGAATGCTAACGGGAGCAATCTACGGTCTGTGTTCGGGACTATGGATACTTTTCGCTAAGATTGACCGGGCCCAACTGATCCGCGAACTGCGTGCCCGCCATGCTCCGTTGACCAACCTGAGCGCCAAGCTGCACGCGGCGAATTCATCGGTGATTCACCTCATCGGCCTCGGTGGGGCCATCGTCCTAGGTTTGGTGGTTGGCCTCATCCTGGGACTGGCCGGAGGTTTTACCGCCCGGCGGCGCGATGAGCAGCCGGGGGTTTAGCATCACGATCTGCATGATCAGATCACGGTCCAGGGCGAACGAAAACCCTTTCGCTCGGTTGCCCGACCGCGTGTCAGGTCATGGCAGCGTCTTGAGAAGCGTGCGCCGGTCCGCGACCGGGCCAGACGGCGCTGCATGGAATAGAGTGCGCGGTAGCGGGTCGACACCCCTTGGTAAGGAGCGGCTCCAGAACTTCTTGCTGCGATCGCCGTATGCGCGAACGGGGCCCACGGCAGAATCAGCCGACGCTACGCTGAGCGGGTTCAGAAGCTCCTGACCATCGTCGCGTTGTATTCCGCCTTTTGGATCACGTCACCGGCGGAAAGCCGGGGCGGTGTGGGAGGAGGTGTCAAAGCGTGCCCCGTCGCGAGAAGCTCACCAAGCAACCCTACGCGGAGGATCCGCCTGTCTTCACCACCCAAGGGGGATCGTTTCCCGAAAGCGTCGACCGGAAGGACTGCGGTCGAGTGGCAGGTCCCTGGCATCGGGGGGGACGCGCATACTCGGCAAACACCATGGTGGAGCGTCGGCGCGGGTGCGCGTCTTGCCTTCTGCCGGGTGCCGCACGAAAGGCAGCCAACGGGCGTGGCGAAGCACACGCAACACTTCTTCGGCCGGGGCGTCGGCGCCGACGACGCCATCCTGAAAACTCGGGCGATCATGACCTCTCCCGAAGCTCTCGTCGCCCGGGCGTTCGCGCAAGCCCAGGCGACGTTGGCAACGTTCGCGGCGAAGTGCCCCTAGACCTCGTCACCGACGTTCTCTGGCTGAAGGTCCCGGAGTCGCCCGTTTCTCCGGGACTACCTGATCGGCGTGTTGGCCAATGTGCCGGCGGATGTCGCCCAATCCTTGGATAAGCGCTTCATCTGCGAAGGGCCGGGCTTCTCCGAGGCGTGCGACTCACGGGCCTTGAATCGCATGTCCATGAACTTTGGGTGCGTCAAGACCCTGGAGACCGTGACTCGGCGTTCTCGCCAGGCGGGCGTGGCAGGTATTCCGGGAACCCGGCCTCCTGTTCTATCCGCCCGGTGGCGGCCAAGGTGAGCGGTCGGTCGCCATGCACGTGGGATAACGGTTTGACCGGACGGTGGCTAGTCAGCTTGCCAAAGATGGTCAATGCGGCGGCAACCCCCGAAATCGGCGCCTGGTCCTAGGATCATCGGCATTGCCCGGCGCTGACGGACAAGCGGCTGAGTTACGACGGCGAATCTCCCGGGGGGAGGTGTCTGCGACGGCGGCCAAGCCGCGACTGCGCCTGGATGGAGAGCTTTAATGGAACGTAGGCAACGACGATGGACCCCGTCGGCAGTTAACGGGATCTGCTAAAACACCCGCAGGCGTATCCAACAGATCGCGAAGGTTGCACCCAGCGCTCGCGGTCGGGCAGAGCCCCCCCAGGGGCCTGGCCGACGGCAGGGCGATCCGATGCGGGGCCAGCGCCCTGCAGGGGCGCCGCCTTCGTCCGGGTGGGACTCCCGGGCTCAGTCCTCCCTATCGCACTCTCCACAAGGAGAAAATCCCATCCGAAAGGAGCGATAACCTGGTCAGGGGGAGGGCGCTTGATGAATACCCGTGGGCTCTCGTGAGCCCCGGGCCATTTATCCGGTTTTTTGCACCAGGATTGGTCGCGATGAAAGGAATTACCCTAAGACTCGACCACGTGTCCCGGACCTATCGGCGCGGCGAGGAGGTCGTGCAGGCCCTCGACGACGTCTCATTAACGTTATATCCCGGGCAGCTCACGTTGATTTTGGGTCCGTCGGGCGGCGGCAAGTCCTCGTTGCTCCATGTTTTGGGCGGCATGGATCGCCCCACCGCCGGCCGGATCGTGGCAGGCAACACGGAAATCACCGGGCTCAGCGCGGATAAACTGGCGCAGTGGCGGAGACGAACGGTGGGCTTTGTGTTTCAAAGCTTCTATCTCTTGCCCGGGCAAACGGCGGTGGACAACGCCGCTTTGCCGCTCTTGCTCGACGGCGCGGGCCGACGGTCGCGCCGCGAGCAGGCCCAAGCCGTGTTGCGCCAGTTTGGCCTGGAAGGCCGCCTGCAACACACGCCCGCGCAGCTGTCGGGAGGACAAATTCAGCGAGTGGCCATCGCCCGCGCCCTCACGAATGACCCTGCCATCATCTTGGCGGACGAGCCCACGGGAAACCTCGACACCGAGAGCGGCCGCGACGTGACCAACCTGCTTGCGCGACTGGCTCACGAAGACGGCCGCACCGTCGTCATCGTCTCCCATAATGAGGAATTCGCATCGCTCGCCGACCGCGTGGTCAAAATTCGCGACGGGCATATTGCCGCCGATTCGCTGGAAACTTCCCCGAACCTCGAGGGGGAAAGGTCGGAGCCGGACCATGACGCCCGGCGTGGGCCCCGCCTGACCACGTTGTTGAGCGAGGCGGTGCGGTCGCTCAACCGCCGTCGAGGACGCTCACTGCTAACCAGCCTGGGCGTCATTATCGGAGTGACGAGCATGGTATTGCTGATTTCTATCGGTGCTGGCTTGAAGGCCCATGTCATCCGGACGATTTTGGGCAATAGCTCGCTGACCGCGATTACAGTCAGCCCCAATTCCATGCCCACGGGAATCAGCTTCACCCCCCAGGTTACCTCGGGACCGGCCCATCCCATCAATGGCGCCGCGATAGCAAGATTCCGACGCATTCCGCATGTCAAGGCTGCTTACGGCATCACGAGCTTTTTGGTCAGCTTTACCACCGCCAAAGGATCGACCACTGCGGTGGTGAGCATGCTGCCGCCGTCCCGTCTGAAGGATGTTCAGCGTCCTCAGTTGGCCGCAGGGTCGATGGTCAGCGCTCGCCGGCCTGGACTGGAGCTACCGCAGTCGATGGTCACCGCGCTCTTTTCAGTGAGCGCCAAATCCTCGGCGAAGGCGATCGGGCGCACGGTCACCGTGCAGATCCACTCCGCGATGGGGGCGGGCGGGGCCATCACCGCGGCCGCGACGCGCACGGTCCACCTTCGGCTGACCGGCGTCCTGAAAAACGGTTTTGCCCAGTCTGGCGGCTACGTGAGCCATGCGACCGGACAGCGATGGCTCCAGGCGTCCACCGGCTCCAAGGCGTCGATTACCTACAGCAACGCCGAAGTGTACGCCGCAACCGCCCAAAACGTCCATACCATCGCGCAAGCCATCCGTGCCAAGGGGTATGGCGCGATCACGACGCGATCCATCATCGATCAGGTGGGCCACGGGTTTGCCGCCGTCGAAGCGGCGCTCGGCGTGGTCGGCGGCATCGCCCTGGCGGTGGCGGGACTGATGATCGGGGTGGTGATGAGCATGGCGGTTCTCGAACGCCGGCGCGATATCGGCATCTGGCGCGCCGTCGGCGCCCGTCGCCGCGACGTGTTTGCCCAGTTCCTGATTGAAGCCGTAACCATGGGCCTGTTCGGCGGCGCCGTAGGCGACCTGCTCGGATGGGGGCTAGGCAAAGCCGGAGCGCTCCTCATGCATCAGCACGGATTGTTTCTCGTTCAGCCCTGGCTGGTGCTGTTGGGATTGGTCTTCGGCGGTGGCGTGGCAGGCATCGCGGGCGCTATCCCGGCCAATCACGCCGCCCAATTGAGTCCGGTCGACGCCCTGCGCAACGAGTAAGGAACACGGTTGTCGCAAGCTTCTTGCCCCGTCGGGAAATCCGCAGACCACGCAGATTGACGGGGCAAAAGGCTGCCGGGCGCCCTAAGGCTAGTAGCGCAATGGCGTCAACTACCCCGGCCTAAAGGCCGAAGCTTGGATCCGGACTCCACCGCAACGCCAAGAACCTTTTCAGGCGCTTAGCTTTGGCTTCAACATCCGACCCATCAGGGCTGGTTGACAAACAGCCCGTCCCCATCCAGTCCTGCCGGATAAGGGGGTGACATTGCGGGCACCCACCAGATCGGCGTGGAGGGTAAACCCACAGAGGGTACCGCGGAACCCCAGCCCCTGCTTTGGACAGTTCTTAACCTCGACGTTGCCGCAATTCGGGCAACCCTGGGAGGTGTAATCCGCATCCACCCGGATGGCTAACCCTCCTGCAACTTTGTGACTTGGAGGCTACGAAAGCACCGAGTTCCGCCAAGGCCCACTTCGCGCGTTTACAGTTATGCTGCTTGCCTTGGGTTTTGGTGCGTTCACGGATAGGCGTCAGGTCCTCCAGGCCGATCAGGAAACCAGGCTCCACCATCGTTTTGGCAATTCGGTGGTTCACATCGGCCTTAAACCGTCTCTCTCGCAGTTGCCATGGGCGTAGCCGGCTCTTGGCCCCCCGCGTGCCTTTTGACTGAAGACGTGAACGCACCCGCTACACTGCCTCGCCCGGGTGACCAATGGCTCCTCCTTCCTCCTCGGCCTAAACGCCGAGGTTTCCGCGCCGTGAGGTCGGATGAAGGGGCCGGTGGCTCAACGCTTTTTGATGTGGTTCAGCTTGCCATGGGGGTTCCGAACGGATGGCAGGCGGTTGCTTCCTAATGCTTTCCGGAGCTAATGAGCCGGTAACGGAGCGAATGCACATGAAGCTTTGAAAGCGTGCCCGCCATAGCCCCAATTTGGATGTCGGACCGCAATGCGCGTGTTACTCATCGTCGCCCATTAGGAAATGAACCGTTTGGACGGTGGAGGGGCTAAACCTATCCAATTCGGTCTTGGTCACCAAGCCGAGTTGCCACATGGTTGTCAGGCAGGTTATCGCCGTCGATCGACGGAAATCATTGAAAGCTTGTGCTATTTCCTTGTCGCGTTGATGGATGAGCCGATACAGTTTCAGGTAGCGTGCGTGCGCCGGCTCGGTGCCGTCGTCGCACAAGGTTCGGCATTCGCCCAGGATTCTACGGCAGAATCGGTCGAGTGCGGCGCCCCTAACCTCTTTGAACACCCGCCAATCGGACTCTGGAATATTCATCGGACATTTCCTTTCCATCACGTCCGGTCGCCTTGTCAAAGCGCGTAGTTGGTGATTTTCCGTGGGGCGCGGGATTGCTCCCGGCGGTGGGGCCAGCCTGAAAAGGTTTGTTCATGATATCACATCGAGCGCTGCTGACCGAAGACGGTCGGAACAACGCCCCAGAGCCGCCCATGAGCGTCCGCTAGCCTAAGTCGGGCTGCAGGCAGTGCCCGCTGGAATGCCTGAGTGCTTATCGCCGAACATTCCGCGCGGTTTATTCTTGTCCGTCGCCTTGGCCCTTTAGTAGGTCCAGAGATGGTTCTTCGTACTCCTCCTCAAACTCCATGCCCATGGCTTGAAGAAACAAAGCCCACTCTTCGTTACGGGCGTCTTCTGCGTTTAATCGAGCTTCACGCTGGCGGCGGAGATACGCTTGCTGCCCAAGAAGGCTTTGGCGCAATTGGCTAATGTATTGGGCGTCGAAGGTGACGCCCAATAGGGTCAGCTCTTTCAATGCACATTCAAAATCCACACCAAAATGTTTGCGGTAGCCGCGCAGGATATTGGTTCCAGGATATCGGGCCATCCAGGGTTTTGCGGCTTGAAGCCGGGATGGTCGCGATAAGCGTTTGTGGCGGGGGACAGAGTGCTGGCGTGCCAAGTTTTTTCTCACCTTCTTGCGGGATGTATTTTCCGTTCAAAATGAGTTTGCCACACGACAGCCGTGGCCGTAAAGACGACGGACGGAATTATGGCCGCATGACTGCTTAAATCATCTAAATCGTGTCCATGAAATCGAATCTTGCCGGGTATAGCCACGATATATGGATTCGGCTCCCAACTCTCGTGCGATATTTTGTGGGTTGACGTGTAGCCATCTTGATGAGTGCACGGCCTCCGACCAGAAATTTCCTAACTTATGGACGCCTGACCGGCCGAAATCGTTTTTTCTTGAAAGTTGAGGAATCCTGAGGTATTCTCCAACCCTCCCATGTGATCGAAAAGCTCCGTGCACGGCAGCCCCCGACCTTTAGGCCCAATCATTACCCATAGTTTTTTGGCGAGTTCCGCGGCATGGTTTCCGCATGGTGAACACGCAAAGCTATTTCCGTCGCCGAGTCTCAAACCTCATCAATCCCTCTGGAGCAGTCATGACCAATTGCCCCGAAAAGATCCGGGGCCAATCATCCGGTGAATTTTGCGATTTGTGGCGGGTGTCTCAGGCACCCGCCGTCCGCCAAGACTTGGATGGACTCGGTGGCCATTTTAAGGGAAATGGGTGGTGGCCGCTATAACGTGCTTAAGCATATTTACACAGACCCATGCAGAAATCTCCTAGATCTGCACATTCCTGAACACGTCTGGAATTGTTCGCTCTTTCGGAGGCCGCAGTTTTGCTCCTAGCCGTCTCC